>CAXTIY010000189.1:0-6892 GCA_964244215.1 uncultured bacterium | reverse complement strand
CGCTCGACTTCGACCGTGAAGTCCACGTGGCCAGGCGTATCGATTATGTTGATTCGAGTCTCGCGCCAGGTCGTCGCGGTCGCGGCGGAGGTGATCGTAATGCCGCGCTCTTGCTCCTGAACCATCCAATCCATCGTAGCCGCGCCGTCGTGCACTTCGCCGATCTTATGCGTACGGCCGGTATAATACAGGATGCGTTCGGTCGCAGTCGTTTTGCCGGCATCGATATGCGCGGCTATGCCGATGTTCCGAGTGCGCTCGAGCGGATACTCTCTAACGAGTGCTGCCATAATCTCTTACCAGCGGTAGTGAGCGAATGCCTTATTGGCCTCCGCCATCTTGTGGGTGTCTTCGCGCTTCTTCACGGAATTGCCGATGTTATTCGCCGCATCCATGATCTCGCTTGCGAGTTTCTCTTCCATCGAGTGCCCCGCGCGTTTACGCGCATACTGAATGAGCCAGCGCATCGCCATCGCTTGACGGCGGTCGGGCCGGACTTCCATCGGAACCTGATAGGTAGCACCACCGACGCGACGCGGACGCACTTCCACGAGCGGCATCGCATTGCCGAGCGCCTGCGTGAAAACATCCATCGGGTCGCGGCCGAGCTTTTCTCCGACCATCTCGAGCGCGGCATACGTGATCTTCTCAGCCGTCGACTTCTTACCCGCGAGCATCACCTTATTGATGAAGCGCGAAAGCACTTTCGAGCTAAAGCGGGGATCGGGGAGAATCTGCCGTTTTGGAACGGCGCCCTTACGTGGCATACGGTAACCCTATCTTATTTCTTGGTCGAGCGCTTGGCGCCGTACTTGGACCGCGCTTGCTTGCGATTCGCGACACCGGAAGTATCGAGCGTACCGCGGATGATATGATAGCGAATTCCCGGGAGATCCTTAACGCGGCCGCCGCGAATGAGGACGACCGAGTGTTCCTGGAGGTTATGGCCGACGCCCGGAATGTAGGCGGTCACTTCTTCACCGTTGGTGAGGCGGACGCGCGCGACCTTACGCAGGGCCGAGTTCGGCTTCTTCGGGGTGATCGTCTTCACTTGGGTGCACACGCCACGACGAAACGGATTGCCGCGAACTTCGAAGGTCCGCAGGGGCAAGTCGGGATGACCGGGTTTGGGTCCCGTCTGCGCGACGCGCAGGGCCGGAGCCTTCACCTTCTTTTCGATCTTCGCACGTCCGGTACGGACGAGTTGACTGATTGTCGGCACGAACTCTCCAAATTACGGCGCCCCAAGCCGGTGACGCACACAAATTCCGCCCCACCGCGGTGGGCCGGAACCTCCGGAGTATATCAGTTCCGAAGGTCGTGAGTCAATGTCGGCAGGGGTCGTCTCTAGGCGCAGGATAGAGATGTCCCCATCCCAGCAAATTAGAAATGTCCCCTTGGCCGAGCGAAGGGCGTTCCATGCGGAGCGACCTCATCGCCATGACGCCAGCCGAACTTCGTCGCCTCGAAGCCATGTACGATCTCGAGCACGGCCGGGCAACCCAAGCTACCGTTGCCCTGCGCCTTGGTCTGTGCCTGAGGCAGGTTAAACGCCTGTACCGCAGCTATCGCCTTACCGGCGAACGGGGACTTGTTTCCAAGCAACGAGGACGCGTCGGTAATCGGCAACGCGACCCGGCGCTGGTCGCTCGAGCGATTGAAATCGTTCGTGAGAAGTATTCAGATTTCGGACCGAGCTTCAGCAGTGAGAAGCTGCGTGAAAACCACGACATCGCTCTCGACCGCGAAACGCTTCGCAAAGCCATGATCGCGTCGAAGATCTGGAAACCGAAGCGCCGCCGTAGCGCCTACCACCCGGTTCGAGAGCGTCGGCCGCGCTTCGGCGAACTCGTTCAGATCGATGGATCGCCGCATGCTTGGTTCGAAGAACGCGGACCGCGCTGCACGCTTCTGGTGTTCATCGATGACGCGACGAGCCGGCTCGTCGGACTGCGCTTCTCAAAGGGTGAAACGACCGCCGCATACTTCACTTTAGCGCGTGAGTATTTCACGAAGATCGGTCTACCCCAAGCCTTCTACAGCGACCGCTACAGCGTTTTTCGCATCAATTCGCAAACCGCAGGGGCCGAGCAGACGCAGTTCGGCCGAGCAATGGACGAACTGGACATCGCGCTTATCTGCGCACACTCGCCGCAAGCCAAAGGACGCGTCGAACGCGTGAATCGAACGCTCCAGGACCGCCTCGTCAAGGAACTACGATTGGCCGGCATCAGCTCCATCGAAGCGGCTAACGCCTTCGTTCCGGGCTACATCGAGCAGCATAACCGCCGCTTTGCAGTCGAACCGCAAGACGCCGCGGACGCGCACCGGCAGCCCCCCGATGCACAGCGCCTCGACGCGATCCTCGCGACTCGACTACAGCGCAAGCTCAGTAAAGACATGACTTTTCAGTACGGTCAGGCCCTCTACGAAGTGCTTCCGCTCCCACGACGCGTCGCATTCCCACACGCATTGGTCGACCTGATCGCGTGCAGCGACGCGAAATTCCGCGTGGAGCGCAACGGCATCGACCTCCCGTACCGACTCCTCAAAGCGCTCGTAAAACAGCCACCGGTCGTTACCGGAAAAGACCTCAGCGCCCAACCACTCTGGCGCGATATGCCGCAGATGCGGCGGCCACCGTTGCCGAAAACTCATCCCTGGCGAAAGCCATTCAAACCCGGCCCGACGCTCCCCAAAGGGGACATCTCTAATTTGCAGGACGGGGACATCTAAGCATTGCGCTTACATGTCGGCAGGGGTCGTCCGCACCGGGCAACGCTCCTATCCGAAGAGCGGCGTCGCGCGCCGTCTTCGCGCCCCGGAAAGTCGGTCGCGCTGGGGTACGAGCGACGCCGGGAATGCGGGCGCCCCGATAGCACACGGGCCGAAGCCCGAAAAGGCCCGGCCCTCATCGAGTGCCAGTGCCCCGAGCGGCGTGAGACCGTACCGGATCTCGCCATCTTCAGCACCGGCGTCGCCTTCCAGCGCTGCCTGATATTCGGCCTCATCGTCGATCCACTCGCTCGCCATCGTGCGCTTCCTCCTCGACGTCGCGGCGACGCCCCTTAAAAGGAACGATAACGCTCGGCTGTGCCAGCTGCATGGCACGGCTGCACCTCATGGATGGAGATATCGCGCGAGCCAGTCTTCGAGGATATGCAGCCGCTCGATGCGATGGATCGGTGCGCCGACGCGGTTGAGATCGTGATTTTCGTGCGGAAACGCGACGAATTCCGCCGTCCTGCCGAGCTGACGTAGCGCGGAAAATTCGATGAGCGTCTGATCGAGCGGCGTCTCGGTATCTTCGTCGGAATGTAGCAGCAACACGGGCGTGTGGACGTGCTCGACGTAACGCAGCGGCGAATCGGTATAGTTCGCGCTCGCCGGATCCCACGGCTTGCCCCACGCGTATTCGCCGCCGAGTGCATTCGAACTCGCAAGCTCCCAATCCAGGCTCTGCGTCGCGAGATCGCTTGCAGGACGCTCGGAAATGGCGACCGCGTACCGGTCGGTGTGGCTGATGATCCAAAGGGTCGCGTAGCCGCCGTAACTCCCGCCCGAGATGCCGAGCCGCGCGGGATCGACCTCGGGACGCTTGACGACGGCATCCACGACAGCGGTAATGTCCTCGAGCATCGGCGGTCCCCAATGTCCGACCAGCGCTTCCTCGAAGCGCCAGCCGAAACCGACGCTACCGCGCGGGTCGCTGATGACGACGTTATAACCGCGCCCGGCCAGATACTGAGCTTCGTGAAAGAACGTGTCGCCGTATTGCGTTTGGGGGCCGCCGTGAACGAGCACGATCGTCGGCCGCGGCCCGACGGCGCTCGGCCCGACCGCCGGCATAAACCACGCGGAGACGGCGTCACCGGCCGGATTTCTTACGACGAACGGTTGTGGAACCGAAAGGAGCGCCTGCTCGAGATAGCTTCCGTTGAGCGAGGTCAGCGCGCGGTCTTGGCCGCTTGCCGTATTCAAGAGATGCACTTCGGCCGGATGAGTGAAGTCGGCAAAGACGTAGGCAAGGCGGGCGCCGTCGGCGCTCAACGTGCAATCCGAGGCTTCGCCCGCGGGCGTGAGCGTCGTTAGCGCTCCCGTCGCAAGCGCGACGCGCACGAGCCGGGTCGTACCGGGCGCGCTCGCATTCGTAACGAGTGCCGCGTCGCCCGGCAGCACGAGAGGACCGCACGTGGCGCCCGGCATCTTGAGATCCGCCAGCAGCCAGTCGCCGAAGAGCGTGCGGTCCGCGGGAATGATCGTCGTACGCTCGCCGCCGGTGAGGTCGCTCGAGACGAGCGCGGGATAACTCGCAGAATCGTCGACGTTTTTCGCAAAAGAAAGCAGGCGGCCGTTTCGTAAGAATCCGGCCGACCCGTTCGCCTCATTCGGAGAAGCGACGAGCCGCGGCGTCCCGCCGGAGGGATCGACGGTGAAGAGGTCGCTCGTAAACGCTTTGGGAGCTTCGACGACGCTCGATGAATACGCGATGTGCGCGTCGTCGAACGACCAGGCGATTCTGCCTTCTTCGCGGCCCACGGCTTGGGACAGTGCGCGCGGGTTCGCTCCGCTCGCATCCATGATCCAAATATGACGGTGCGTATCGTACGTGTAACCCACCCCATTAGATTCGTAGCGTTCGACGCCGATCGTTCGAACGTCGCTCGTACGCTGCGCGGCGGTGGGAGCGAAGCCCGCCGCCGCAAAGTCGATTCGGGCGGCCGGGCGTTCGTCGCGCGTTATACCGACGAAGGCAATATGCTTACCGTCGTGCGACCACTCGGGTTCCGTCGCGCCGGCCGGCAGCGACGTAACGAAGCGCGTTTCGCGCGTCGCGACGTCGACGAGCGCGATCTGCGAAACGCCGCTCGCAACGCGCACGATCGCGAAGGTTCGTCCATCGGGTGACCAGCGGGCGGCAACCGAGACGTCGTCCGTGGTAAAGGCGCTCGGCGGCCCGCCGTCCGCTCGGGAGAGCCAAACGTTACGCGCATACCGGTCGTGCGGCCCGTCGAAGCGCGCCACGACGAACGCAACGCGTTTTCCATCAGGCGATATTTGCGTATCGGAGATAAGCGAAAGACGGAAGAGATCTTCCGCCGATACCGGCCGAGCCGCAGGCGCAGCGACGGCCAAAGAAGAGCCGCCGCAAACAGAAGGCGAGCGTGATGAGAAGTATTCGATACACGCGTGCCACTCTTCCGCGCCGAGGTTGGAAGCCTTTCGCCAGCGAGCGCGGCCTCGCGCGTTACGGCGTGTAATCTTCGATGATGTGCCAACCCGCGGCCGAGCGATGCAGCACGAGCGAGAAGTTGCCGCTCGGATGCGCGCCGCTCTTCATCGCGAGATGCCACCGCGCGAAGAGGATGGCGTAAGCGTTTCCGAGCCGGCGCACCGACGTGTCCGAAAAGCTGAGCGCCCCCATACCGGCGCCGTAATGCGATGCATAATGCGCGCGGATGGCAGCATATCCGTGAATGACGCCTTTCGCACTCATGTACACGGTAGCCGGTGAATCTTCGTAACCACGCATGAACGCGTCGAGGTTACCGTGGTTCCAATCGTGCGCGCTGCGCACTAAAAAGCCCATAATCGACGGTTCGCCGCCGGCCGAGGCGGGTTGCCTCCCGACGCACGGTAAGAGCAGCGCGAGCAAAGCGAGCACTGCGGCAGCGAGCAGAGACGACGACCGAAACATGCTCGCCACTTCGTAGCGCCACGTGACGCTTCCGGCATCGCGCGGCCGCGAACCTAAACCATGTAGTCGGGTTCCGACGGCGCATCGTAAGCATACGAAATCGGCGCCTGCTGCGGGGCGCCATAACCCGGCGCGTGGGCGGTGTCGTCGTTATGCGTGACGAGATAGCCGCCGAGCTCGGCGTTCGTGGCCGTATTCTCGACGTCGACCCCGCCGCCGTTCGCGGTAAGGGTCGTCACGAGCGAGCCGCCGGAGCCGTTCTGCGCGCTGATGCGTAGCGATGAATCGGCATTGAGGGTCACCGATTCGCCGTTGCCGAGCGACTGCGTCCGCCCTTGCTCGAGCGACGTATCTCGGCCGTGCTCGAATACGGAATACGAACCGTCCGCGTTCATCGTTATCTTCGTCGCGCCGCCGTTGAGTGCGACTTGCGCTTGCGCGTTGAGCGTAACGCCTTTGGCGTTCGGCGAGGTGACGGTCGTCGACACCCGATAGCCGCCGCCGAACGAATCGGAATCGAGCAGATCGGCATGCGAATTCATGCTATCCCATTTCGAATCGACGCTCGGGCCGGAGCCCGGCGTTCCGTCGAACGTCTCGTGCGGATCTCCGACGGAACCGGCCGTCGCGTTCGTGAAATAGGTCTGCGCAGGCGTCGCGCTTTGCCCGGATCCGGTCGTCATGCCGAACTGCTGTCCGATACTCGCGAGCACGTTTTGCAGTGCGGCCACGAATCCGTTCATGATGGCATTGAAACCCGACAAGCCCGAATCCGAAGCGGTATTCGAGCCGCCGCTCCAATCGAACCCGTCATCCCCCGGCGACGCAAAGACCGGCTGCGCGATCGGCCCGATCGAATCCCTCGAACCGGACGATCGTGAAAAATTATTATTGCCGACCGATCCGAATTCGGGTGTCGCTGCGGACATCACCGGGAAACCATTCGTAAATGCGTTATTGTTGACCGCGGACAAAATATTCGCTCCTCTCGCTTCGCTGTTCGTCTCGTGACGTCTATCGCGACGAGGAGCGCCGAAGGAAAGAGTTTCTTAAATTTCCCACTCGTACGAGTTCCAGAAGCTCGACACGGCGTGCGCGGGCTTGTAGTTTTTGAGATCGGAATTGGCGACGGAGATGCGGCGGTAATACCACGGGAGTATGGCCGGAACGCGGTCTGCCATGATGCGGTGAATC
>CAXTIY010000188.1:4802-6897 GCA_964244215.1 uncultured bacterium | reverse complement strand
CCAACATGACCCCCGACAGCGCGCCGTCGCCCGAGCCCTCGGGCACCATGGGCCACCACAAACATCATCACACGGCTTCGGGCGCTACCACCGGCACGAATATGAATACGGACGACAACGCGGCATCGCCCGAGCCCTCGGCTACCATGGGCCACAAACATCACCACCACAAAATGAGCGCGAGCCCGAGCCCCGACATGATGCCCTCACCCGCCGCCACGTAAGACCTCGAACGAGGAACGGTCCCGCGATTGCGCCGGCAGGTGCGGCTGCGGGACCGGCCCGTTGCGTCAATAAGAGCCGCTCGGGCATAGTCTAAGATCAATATGAAAATTACGATCGTAGGCGCATCCGGTTTTATCGGCGGTCATCTCGTCGCCGCGTTGCGAGCGCGTGGTGACGACGTAACGACGGCGTCACTGCGCGACGTGGCGGCGGCCGCAAATGCGTGCGCGGGCGCCGATGCCGTCGTCAACCTCGCGGGCGAACCCGTCGCGCAGCGCTGGACGGCTGCGGCGAAGGCGAAGATACGTTCCAGCCGCGTTGAGACCGGGCGGGCTTTCATCGAGGCGCTCGGACGGCTTCCGCAGGTGCCGAAAGCGTACGTTTCGTCGTCGGCGATCGGCTACTATGGCCGCAGCGTCGAGGCGACGTTCGATGAAACGAGTGGCCCGGGCGACGATTTCCTCGCCCAAGTCTGCGTCGCTTGGGAAGCGACGGCCGATCTCGCCGCGATGCACGGCATGCGCGTAAGCAAGATCCGAACCGGCCTCGTCCTCGGTACCGAAGGTGGGGCGCTCGCGAAGCTGTTGCCGCTCTTTAAACTCGGAGCGGGCGGCGTGGTCGCAAGCGGCAAGCAGTGGTATTCATGGATCCACATCGACGACGAAGTCGGCATCTATCTGCATGCGCTCGACGGCCAAGACGGCGTTCTCGACGCGACCGCGCCCGAACCCATGCGCAACGCCGAATTCACACGCGCACTCGGTGCTGCGGTGCATCGCCCCACGCTCTTTCCGACGCCCGCTTTCGCGATCGGGCTCGTGCTCGGCGAAGGCGCAATCGTCGTGACGGAAGGCCAGCGCGTATTGCCGACGCGGACGCTCGCAACGGGTTATCGCTTTAGATACACGACGCTCGACACAGCATTGCACGCGCTTCTCGCGGGGTGAAGGCGCATCCCGAGGCGATCGTGACCGAACGCCTCGTGCTCGCTCCGCTCGACGTCGAACACGCGGCGGCGCTGTTCGAAGCGTTACGCGATTCCGAAGTCTACCGCTACGTGCCTGGCGAAGCGCCGCACGATGCGAACGTGCTCGCGCTACGTTATCGTCGAACGGCGGCTGGGCCAACGGCGCCGGACGAACGCTGGTGGAACTGGGCCGTTGCTGCAAACGATCGGCCCGATCTTCCCTTCGGAACGGTCGAAGCTACTTTGTCGCAAAGTGGCCTGCACGCGTCACTCGGTTACATGTTCGGTCGCGCCGCGTGGGGACGCGGCTTTGCGTTCGAGGCATGTCGCGCGGCGATCGAATACTTGCGCACCAACGCACGGACGGAGCGTATCGACGCCTACGTCGATACGCGCAACGAGCGTTCGATCCGGCTCGCAGAGCGGCTCGGCATGCAGCGCGTCGAAACCATTATCGGCGCGGATCGCTTCAAGGGGTCCGCGAGCGACGAATACCACTTCCGTCTGTCGTGGACAGACCAGAAAGATAGCGATGGCCAAACTTAGCGCGGGCGACCCGGCTCCGAGTTTTACGCTTCCGGACGAACGAGGACAGTCGCGCTCGCTCGCATCGGCACTCGGCCGCGGGCCGGTCGTTCTGATCTTCTATCCGATGGACAATACGCCGGGTTGCAAAGCGCAACTGTGCGCGGTGCGCGATGATAGCGCGCGTTACGCGAAAGCCGGCATCACGGTTTACGCGATCAACAACGGTGGCGCAGAATCGCATCTAAGCTTTAAGACGAAGAACGGTTTTACGGCACCGCTCCTGGTCGATCGCAATCTTACGGTCGCGACGCAATACGATTCCGTCTTCGGCTTCGGCCCGGTGCGCATCGTTAATCGGACCGTCGTCGGCATCGC
>CAXTIY010000188.1:0-4702 GCA_964244215.1 uncultured bacterium | reverse complement strand
ATGGTATTGCATCAGCGCGCGCCGGACGGGCTTCTCGCGATCTCTGGTCCCGTCGAGCGCCTCACACTGCCCGTGCTTGGCGAGATTACGCTCGACAACGTTTATGACGGAACGAGCGTTCCGTGCGTTTCCGGCAAATAGCTGCAAGACTCGAGCGGTTCCCTTCATCGGGACCGTCCTCGCTCCGAAAGCAACGTTTCGTCTGTCAGATTTTATAAACACCGAGCCGCTCTAAACGCTCTTGGCTCGGCATGCGGAGTCCAGCTTCGATAACGCGCATTACGTCGATCGCTTCCGCTACCGTTACCGGATTCGGGCCGGCAGCCTTAATTGCGTCGCGGATCGCCGCATAATAACGCCCGTAATCGCCGCGCTCGTTCGCAATCGGTTCCGTCGCCAGTGCGGAGCCTTCCGCACGGGTCAGCAGTCCGGATTGCGGATCTTCACCCCAACGGGCGCTACGGGGCGGACGCCCCGCTTTGAGCGCGTCTTCTTGCACGTCGAGCCCGCGCTTCACATAGCTTCCGCGCGTGCCGTGCAACGTGAAGCGAGCGCCCGGATCCGCCGCGAGCGTGCTCGCATGCAGCACGACGCGCAACCGCTCGTAGTCCAGAAGCACGTGGAAATAATCGACGGCCTTCGCATCGTCGCGTAACGTCGCAAGATCGGCGCCAACCGATTGCGGATAGCCGAATAACTGCAACGCCTGGTCGACGAGGTGCGGCCCGAGATCGTACCACAGTCCGGCGCCCGGCGCCGTGCCTTCTCGCCAGCGTTCGCGTACCGTCGGCCGGAAACGGTCGAAACGCGATTCGAACGAGACGAGGCGGCCGAGCGCACCTTCGGCGAGTAAACGCCGGACCGTCAGGAAATCCGCGTCGTAACGGCGATTGTGAAACACCGAAAGCAGCAGGCCGGCGCTCGCCGCCTTCTCTGCTAAATCGCGCGCCTCCGCGACGGTAATGGTGAACGGCTTATCGACGACGACGTGCTTACCGTTCTCAAGTGCGGCCGCCGAGAGCGCGAAGTGCGTATCGTTCGGCGACGCGATTACTACCAGATCAACCGTCGCATCCGTGTACGCCTCTACAGGCGTGCCGGCGACGCGCACGCCGGGCAAGTCGGCGTGTACCTTTGCCGCATCGCTCGAAACGACGACGCGGAGCGCGAGCCCCGGTACGCTCGTTATCAGCGGTGCGTGAAACGTCTTTCCGGCGTAGCCGTATCCGATCAGCGCGACGCGAACGTCGCCGCCGTGCGTCAACGGACGCTAAGTGAGAGCCCCGCCGCCATGCGTTCCGATTCGAGTTCTTCGAGATAGCGTTCCGCTTCGAGCGACGCGCGACAACCCATACCGGCAGCCGTAATCGCTTGCTTGTAGCGAATATCGTTTACGTCGCCCGCGACGAAGATGCCGGGCACGTTCGTATGCACGCCGTCGGGCGAGACGATGTAGCCGATGCCGTCGAGTTCGAGTTGTTTCTCGAAGATCGCGGTGTTCGGATCGTGCCCGATCGCGATGAACATCGCATCGACGTCGAAATCGCGCAGCTCGCCCGTAATCGTATCGCGCAACACCAAGCGCTCGAGGCCTTCGCCGCCGCGTACTTCTTCGACGGCCGTGTTGAATTGGAAGTCGATTTTCGGATGCGCGAGCGCGCGATCGGCCATGATCTTGCTCGCGCGCAGCGACTCGCGCCGATGCAGGACCGTTATGCGCGAACCAAAGCGCGTTAAGAAAAGCGCTTCTTCCATCGCCGAATCTCCGCCGCCGACGACCGCGATGCGCCGTTCTTTAAAGAACGCGCCGTCGCACGTCGCGCACGTCGAAACTCCACGCCCGCGCAGCCGTTCTTCGCCCGGCACGCCGAGCCAGCGCGCGCTCGCGCCCGTCGCGACGATAACCGTATCCGCTTCGTAGACCGTTTCGCCCGCCCACACGCGAAACGGACGGACCGAAAAATCGACCTGCGTCACATCGACGTTTTCGAGCTTCGCGCCGAAACGTTCGGCCTGCGCGCGGAAATGCTCCATGAGTTCGGGCCCGAGTATCCCGTCCGGAAAGCCGGGGAAATTTTCGACTTCGGTCGTGAACATCAGTTGACCGCCGTACTGGTAACCCGCGAAAACGAGCGGCCCCAGATTCGCTCGCGCCGCGTAAATAGCGGCGGTGAGGCCGGCCGGCCCAGAGCCAATGATGATCACGCGTTCCATATCGTCGCCTTCGACCGCTGCGGCAGGGTCCCCGGTTGCGACGGCAGTAAGGCGTAGCAAGCATGCTCGAAGACGAATTTGTCGATATTCTGCGCAAAGCCAAGCGCGGCACGGGCATCGGCGACGAGCAACTCGCTGCTCGCGCGGGCTTAGCGAGCGCCGACGTTAGCGCTTGGAGCCGTGGGGAACGCGCTCCGAGCGACGCGGAAGCACGGGCGCTCGCACCGATCCTCGGCCTCGATCCCGGTAAGTTTTCCGACGCCGCGGGCGAGCGCTGGCACCCGAGCGTCGCGTTGCCATCGGACGTGCGACATCACCCGCACGATCCGCACCCCTCCAACGGCTATCTGTTTTTCCTCGAAGACGGCAAGACGGCGGCGCTCATCGATCCGGCCGGTTTGCCGAGTACGATCCTCGCCGCGATCGCCGAGGGGCCGTACGCGCTACGCTACATACTGATCACGCACAAACACGCCGATCACTGCGACGCGACGGCCGACATCGCGCGCGCGTTTCCGCAGGCGCAGATCGTAATGCACAAGGCGGACGTCGCCGCCATCGGTTCGTACGCGGCGGCGGCGCTTCCGATCAACGACGGCGAAGAACTGCCGTTCGGCGACGGCGCATCGATTCGCATGCTGCATACGCCCGGACACACCGACGGCTCATCCTGTTTTCTCTTCCGCTCCACGCTCTTCACCGGCGACACGTTATTCGCGGGCTCCGTCGGCGGCGTGTTCGGCGAGCGCAGCGGCTACCGCGACATCTTGGACAGCGTTCGCACCAAGATCTTCGCGCTCGACGACGCGACGGTGCTGATGCCCGGTCACGGGCCGCCGTCGACCATCGCGGAAGAGAAGGCTCACAATCCGTTCTTTTAATCGCCGCTCGTGAAGGCGATTCAGAACGCCTTCGAGTGGCTGCTTTGGAACAGCCGCTTTCTCACGCTGATAGCGGTCGTCGCGAGTCTCTTCGGATCGATCGCGATGTTCTTCGTCGCGACGGCCGACGCGGCGACCGTAGCGTCGGAAATCCTCCACTACGGGAACCTGAACGCGGAGGCAGCGACACGCGCCGCGCTACGAACCGAAATCGTTACGGGCGTCGCGAGCTTCATCGACGGCTATCTCTTCGCGGTCGTTCTGATCATCTTCGCGGTCGGCATCTACGAGTTATTCGTCGACGAACTGGAACTTTCCAAAACGTACGCGCTCGCCGATCGCATCCTCAACATCGAAAGCCTCGACGAGCTCAAAGAGCGGCTCGCCAAGGTCATCTTGCTCATCCTCATCGTGCGCTATTTCGAATATGCGTTGCATACGGACGTCACGACCCCGCTCGACGTTTTGTACCTGGCCATCGGCATCGCGCTCGTCGCGGTCGCGCTCTATCTCTCGAAGCCCAAGGGCGAATAAAATTCTAGCTTGCGGTAACGAGAGCGAGGCCGAGCGATGTGAGGGCCGCTGTGTGTTCCATCTGCGGCGCTCTGTACGAGCGACATTAAGGACGGCTTAACTACGCCTTGGCAAATGCGCCTATGTCGTAGCGGACGCTTGGTTCTTGCCGTCGCTGCCGTTTACGCGTACTTTCGGCGTCGCACCACTTTTGCCGGGTGGCACGAGTTGGAATTCGACGAGTTTTACGCCGGAGGGCGGCAGTGCGAACGACGTGCGGAACGGCGCGCACGCGTTATCGCTGCAAAACGACGCGATCCAGTTCTTGGGAACGTCGCTCGCCACGAGCGAGACATTGCGACCGGCATCGCCCGCAACGGCGAGCCGGTACTTGTGCGTACTCGCGAGGCTGCCCGGTAAATCGGGCCCCGTCCACGGCGCGAGCGAGACGGAGAGACCGTTCGGCACGACGAGGCCGAGCGCGACGATCGCTTCTTGCGCTTCTTCGAGGTACATATCGTGGCGCGCGTCGCTTGCCGGTAACGCGGTTGCGAGCCGCGAGGTTTGATCGAAATCTGCGCGCGCCGCGGCCCGATCGCCATTCACCGCGGCGTTACGGCCGGAATAGAGATGCGCGTAGGCGAGCATGCGAATGTTGTGCGCCTTGTGGGGATCTGCTGCGAGCGTGCGTTCGGCCGCTGCGATCGCTCGCACGAACGTCGCGTTCGCGTCGTCTTTCTTGCCCGCTTTGGTTTGCGCGTGCGCGAGTTCGACGTAGGCGCCGATGTCGCTCGGATCGAGGGCGACGAGTTTCGTGAGCGCATCGATCGCGGCGTCGTTATCGTCTTGCTGGATACTCGCGCGCGCCACGCCCGCGAGGGCATCGCGATCTTGCGGCGCGATTGCGAGCACCGCCGCATAGGCTTGCGCCGCTTCGCGCCAGTCTTCTCGATCGATGGCAGCGTCCGCGCGCAAACGCGTCAAGAGCGTCTTATCCGTAGCCGACGTTCCCACGTTGACGAGCGCGGCGATCGCTTTATCGCGAAGCGTCGCTTCTTCGGCGCGCGTGCGTGCGAAATCGATCGCGTTATCTT
>CAXTIY010000187.1:0-6902 GCA_964244215.1 uncultured bacterium | reverse complement strand
GACGAAGCTCGTCATAACGGCGTCGATGTGGCTCTTCGGCGGCATGCACGGGCTTGGCGATACCTCGGCCGGTTGGCGGTTCCTCAACCTCGTGGTCGGCGCGCTCATGGTACTCGTCATGTATTGTTTTGCGAAGCGCATCTTCGGATCGACGCTGTGGGCATCGGTCGCGGCTTCGCTGCTCGTGCTCGATGGTTTTCACTTCGCGCAAGCGCGCATCGCGACGCCCGAGATCACCGTCGCGTTCTTCACGCTGACCACGCTCTACGCGTTCTACCGCTATTGGATCGCAAGCCAAGTCCGCGTGGCGCCCGCACTCACGAGCGGCTCGGTACGCGTCGCGAGCGTTGCGATCGGGCTGCTTCTCGTGCTCTGTGCGGCGCTCGACTGGGCGCTGCTGCGTGGCGAATCGACGGCAGCGCACGTCGTCGTGTTCTTATACCTCGGCTGCGGCTCGTATGCGGGCGTACGGCTCTTCGCGCCGCGCTTCATGCGCCGGACGTATCAGACGTCGTACGCCGATGGAACGATCGTAACGGCGCGGGAGGTTCTCACGCCCGACGGCGGCACGATCGCGCGCCCCTCCGGAAGCGTCACCGCGGGCGCGGCCACGAGCGCCGGCAAAGCGCAAGACGCGCTCGTACATACCGAAGACGGTTTACGCGTCACCTACGGCCGCGACGGCGGCATGCGTTACGCGACGGATGCGGGCGAGGCGACGTTTTCGGCCGACGGCACGATGCGCGCGGGCGAAGCGACGATCGACGGCCGCCGCGACGGAACGCTCTGGCTCGTCGTGCTGGCGCTTTCCGCGGGCTGCCTCGCGGCGTCGAAGTGGAACGGGCTCTTCGACTTTTTCGTCGTTTGGACGCTCGTGCTTTTCATCGCGACGCAACGCTACTGGGCACCGCTCGCGCGCGCCCTCGGTGCGAGCGTGCCGCTCGGTCCCGCGGCCTGGGGCAATCCGCTCGGCTTTTCGGTCGACGTCGTGGTGACGCTCATGCTCTTCGTCGGCGCGACGATCTACGGGCTCTCGTACATTCCGTATTTTGGCCTCGGCCATAACATCGGCGACGTCGTATCGCTGCAGCAACAGATGTATATCTATCACCACGATACGGTCGCGCACGCGACGCATCCCTATTCTTCGAAGTGGTGGCAGTGGCCGATTCTCGAAATCCCGATCTCGTATTACTATCACGATTTTCGCGTCGGTACGGCGACGCAAAGCGGCACCGCGTGTTGCGTGGCGGAAGTCATGGCGTTACCCAATCCCGTAACGTGGTGGCTCGGACTCATCTCCGTTCCGTTCATGGGCTGCCTCGCCTGGCGCGAAAAGAATAAGGCCTACACGCTGCTCGCGCTCGCGTACGTTATTCAGTGGTTACCGTGGATCGCGTCGCCGCGCATCTCGTTCGAATATCACTTCTTTCCGAATCTCGCGATCATCTTGCTCGCGGATACCCTCGTGCTGCAACGCATCTGGATGTGGAGCGCGGGTGCGCGCTTCGCGTGGGCCGGCAGGGATTGGTCCTGGAGTAAGATCGCGGTTTCCGCGTATCTCGCGGCGGCTTTGGCAGCGTTTATCTTCTGGTATCCCGTCGTAGCCGGGACCCACATTTCTTACGACGCATGGGACGCGCGCATGCTCACGGGTTTTGAAGGCAATAACTGGATCAATCCTCACCCGGGGCAATAGCCCGGTCGCTCGCGTAGGACGAAGAAAGCACGTATGTCGGGACATTCGAAGTGGCACAACATCAAGCTCAAGAAGGGCAAAGTCGATGCGCAGCGCGGCGCTCTCTTCACGAAGTTGTCGAAAGAAATAATTCTCGCGGCTAAAGGCGGTTCGCCCGATCCCGAAGCTAATTATCGGCTCAAGATGGCCGTCGAAAAAGCGCGCGAGAATAACGTGCCGCATGAAAATATCAAACGCGCGATTTCGCGCGCGACGCATTCCGACGGTGCCAAAGACATCGAGGAGATTCGCTACGAGGGTTACGGCCCCGCCGGCATCGCCGTGCTCGTCGACGCGGCGACCGATAATCGCAATCGCACCGCGTCCGAGATGCGTTTTCTCTTTAGCCGGCATGGCGGCGCGCTCGGCGAGACGGGTTCCGTCGGTTGGATCTTCGAGCCGCGCGGGCTCCTCGAAATAGAGAACGGCAAGCTCGATGAAGATGCGTTGACGGAAGCCGCGCTCGTCGACGGGGTCGTCGACGTGCATTACGACGACGGTACGGCAGAAGATCGCTCCATCGTATCGACCGAACCGGCCGCCCTCGCCGCCGTGCGCGATGCGCTCGTCGCCCGCGGCTTGCACGTGAGATCGATGGCACTCGGCGCGGAACCCAAGCAAAGCGTCGCTACGACGGGTGAAGCGGTGCGCGAGGTCGTCGCGTTTCTCGATGCACTCGAGGAACACGAAGACGTGCAGCGCGTCTATTCCAACGCCGAACTCGATCTCGCACAATTAGAAGCGCTCGCGTAATGTTCGCACGCTGATGGGACGCGCCACGGTAACCGGCGGCGCGCGCGCCCCCGCCGCGCGCGCTCCGCGCCGCTCGGGGCAAGACTGGTATTTCGCGCTTGCGCTCGCGCTCTTCGTCGGCGTCTCCGTGTGGTTCTCGCGACAGATTCAAGATTTTCTCACGCCGTCGAATAAAAATATTCTCGCGCCGACGCTCGTCGGGCAGACGTTATCCGACGCGTTGTCGACGGCCGAACGAACGCACATGAAAGCGATCGTCGTGCAGCGCACGCCGAGCGACCGCTATCCCAAGGACGTCGTGATGCGGCAAGAGCCGCAGCCCGGTGCTTCGGTGCGTGAAGGCCGTCAGATATCGCTCGTGGTTTCCAACGGCGTGCAGATCTTCGGGATGCCGGATCTCCGCTACGACTCGCGCCGGGAACTCGGCCTCGACCTCTCACACTATAAGCTGCTGCTCGGCAAAGTTCGCGTGGTCCCGAGCGACGAAGTGCCGGCCGACGCCGTCGTGGCGCAAGACCCGGCGCCGCTCGTAAGCGTACGCGCCGGCACGACCGTCAACGTCGACCTATCGAAGGGCAGCCCGTCGTCGGTTCGCGTGCCGAATTTTATCAATCAATCGATCGACGACGCCCGGCAGCAGGCTTCCGACGCGCACGTGCACTTCGGCCAGATCGTTTGGACGCCGTTCGGTCGCTTCGGCCCGCCGCGCGGCACCGTCATTCGGCAGAACCCGGGTCCGAACGCGGCGATCGATAGCACAGATCCGGTGTCCCTTCAAGTGAGTGCCGGGCCGCTTCAATCGGGATATATCATCCACCAGGTGCACGCGGCCGTAACGGTGCCCGAAGATACGGCGGTCGAAGCGGGCCAATCGCCGACGCTGCGGGTGCAAGTCCGCGACGAGACGGGCACGTGGAACGTCTTCAACGCATTCGCGCAACCCAAGCAACGGCTCGATTTCAACCTCACGGTCGTCGGCACGTCGGAACTCGACGTGTTCGTTAATAACGAATTAATCGACTCGACGAAGCTCGGGGTAGAACCGCCCGCACAAGAGAAGCAACAGCTCGGACCGCGCCCGCCGCACGCCTCACCGCCGCCGAATCTTCTGCCCAAGGAGTCTCACCGATGAAAATCGCTCCGTCGTTACTTTCCGCCGACTTTAGCCAAATCGCAGCCGACATGGCGATGGTCGAGGGGGCCGGCGCCGACTGGTTTCACATCGACGTGATGGACGGGCGCTTCGTGCCGAACATCACTTGGGGCCCCAAGATCGTGGGCGATCTGCGTAAACTCTCGACGCTGTGCTTCGATGCGCACCTCATGATCGTCGAGCCCGAGCGGTACGTCGAAGATTTCCGTAAGGCCGGCTGCGACAGCATCACCTTCCATCACGAGGCGACGCTGCATTCCCAGCGGCTGCTCGCGCATATCCGGTCTCTAGGTGCCAAGGCGGGCATCGCGCTCAACCCGGCAACGCCCGTCGGCGTGCTGGAAGACGTGATCGAAGATGCGGATCTGATCCTGATCATGAGCGTGAACCCCGGCTTCGGCGGCCAAGCGTTCATTCCGAATTCGTTCAAGAAAGTGCGCGAAGCGCGCAAGCTCATCGCCGAGCGCAATCCGGCATGCCTGCTCGAAATCGACGGCGGCATCGGGCGCAAGAATATCGCCGAGGTCGTCGCCGCAGGCGTCGACGTGGTCGTGATGGGTTCGAGCGTTTACGGCGCGGCGGATCCCGTCGCCGAATTGCGGGCGCTCCGAGCGCTTGCGGAGCCCGAGCCCGTCGGCGCTCGCAGCTGACCGAAGACGACCTCGTCGCCGCTTTGCGGCAAATCGTCGAGACGGCGCCGGCCAGGGGCGGCCGCGCGGGCGCCATCGTTCTCGGCATCGGCGACGATGCCGCGGCTTGGCGCCCTTCGCGCTCACACCTCTCGGTGATCACGAGCGACGCGCTCGTGGACGGCGTGCACTTTCTCGGCACGCAGATGAGCGCTGCTTCCATCGGTCATCGTGCGATGGCGGCCAATCTCTCCGATATCGCCGCCATGGGTGCCCGGCCGGTACTCGCCACGATCGCGCTCGGCGTGGCGCCCGAAACGACCGAAGCGTGGATCCTCGAGTGCTATCGCGGCATGTCGGCCGTCGCTGCCCGCTACGGCGCGCGCATCGTGGGTGGCGATATCGTTCGAGCGCCCGCCGTGACGCTCGCGCTCACGCTCGTCGGAGAAGTTTCCCCGTCTCGCTTGAAGCGCCGCGACACGGGGCTGCCGGGCGACGTCGTCGCGGTGACGGGCGCGCTTGGGGCGAGTCGCGCGGGGCTCGAGCTTTTGCGCCGGCCCGAACTCGCGCTTTCGCTCGCGCCGAGCGACTGCGCGGCGGCGAGCGAGGCGTTCGCGATGCCCGTACCGCGCTTGCGGGAGGGGCGCTTTCTCGCAGCCTCCGCGCACGTTCGCGCGATGCTCGACTCATCGGATGGGCTCTCGACCGACCTCGGCCGGCTCGCGCGTGCGAGCGGCTGCGGTGCGACGGTCGATGCGTTGCCGATTCATGCGGCCGCGAGCGCGGTTGCCTCGGCGGCCGGCGATGCTCCCGCCGACTACGCCTTAAACGGCGGCGAAGATTTCGAGCTGATCGTCACGATCGAACGGCGCGGCTTCGTCCATCTCGCGCGTCGCTATGCCGCGCATTTCGGCCGTCCGTTACTCGAGGTCGGTCGTCTCGAACGAGAACCGGGGGTTCGGCTCGCCCGAGCCGACGCCTCGAGCGAGCTCGTCCCCGCAGGCTACGACCACTTCACGTAGCGACATCAAGCTCGGCGCTCGGGTGCCGAAAAGCAATAAAGCGATGGAACTCCTCGAGACGGCGAACGGCGAAAGCCGCCGGCAAGCCGCGCCGCACCCGGGCCCGGTCATCCTGCGCGACTATCTCGCGCCGCTCGAGCTCGACGCGGAGTCGCTCGCGACGCAGATCGGCATGGATGCACATTTGCTTGCGGCGATGCTTTCGGGCGCCAAGAGCATCGACGTGGAGACGGCGGTGCGTTTGAGCCGGTCGCTGCAGCTCAATCCGCAAACGCTGATGGAAATGCAACTGCGACACGATTTCGCGCGTGCCCGCAACGACGCCACGATCGAGACGATTCCCGTGCTCGCCGCGGACGGCCGGGTCGGCTTCCCCGAGCAAGGCTTCTTGCGGGGGCGACTCGCCGGCTTGCGCGAAGCCTCCGGCTACGGCGAGGTCCGTTTCGAGACGCTCAGCTTCTTCGCCGATAGAAAGTCCGGGCATGACGTGCTCGCCTGCATGTACGACATTCGGCTCGGCGCGCGTCTACGAATTTACGGTGAAGACGGCCGGCCCGTTTGGACGGGCGTCGTACTCCAAACCTTCGACGGCAAGCCGTTGCTGCCGTACGCGCGTCCCAATACTTGGATCGAATGGTTCGCAAACCGCGAACGCGCCGATTTCGTGCCCGCGCCCGGGACGGTGGTTCCACCCGGTTGTGAGGGCTAGCGCGGGGCAACGATGACGGCGCGTTCGTCGCGCCAGAGCGCATAGCCGCAATCGAGTGCTGCGGAACGACGCGCGGACTGCCCGACGGGCGCAGAAATGAGCAGCAGCGCGTGGTCCTTAGCCGCTTGGCGGCATGCCGCACGCGGCGCTACGGAAACGATCCGCATCAAGGCAACCGGATCGGAGCGCCGTACCGCCTCAATCGAAAAGCCGCTAACATCCACGCGAGACGGCTCGTGGTCCGCTAGCCACCGGAGAAGGTCGGCATCTGGTTCGGCTAGGCCGGCGCGTTCGGAAGCGGTCGGGTGCGCCGCACAACCGCAAAGCAGGAGCGTCGTGAAGGCAAGCGCGCAGAGGCGCTCGACGCTTCGCCGAAGCGGCGAGTTAGCCGGCGCGCTTCACGCGGCGCGAGCGTATGCACTGCGTGCAAACTTTCATCGTGAGATGGGTGCCACGGTCATCCACGCGCACCGGCTGAAGGTTCGGCAACCAGCGGCGCTTGGTCTTGTTCATAGCGTGGCTCACGTTGTTGCCCGCCATCGGACCCTTCCCGCAAACATCGCAGCGCTTGGCCATTCGAAAAAACCGTCCCAACTTCGCAAATGTGAATAGGTGGCCACCGTGCAGCGGCCGACGCAACCTTCGGAGTCTACCACGCGTGCGCTCTACGCGCAACACGAAGCGAGGATGCACGCGGTCGGCGGGAGGAACGCGTCAAGCATCAGATAATGCGATGGTCGCCGCCGCGTTCGGCAGCTCCAAGGATTGAGAATCGTCTTGAACGGTAGTAGTCCGCGCATCGCCGTCGATGCGATGGGCGGCGACAATGCGCCAGAAGAGATCGTCGCCGGCGCCGCAATCGCGGCGCGCGAGGGTCTCGGGCACATGATCCTCGTGG
>CAXTIY010000186.1:0-6957 GCA_964244215.1 uncultured bacterium | reverse complement strand
CGCGTACGGCCGTCCGGCAAAACGTGCGTTATGCGGAGATTTTCATCTCGCCCTCGGTTTGGACGTTCTTCCATAACCAGCTCGACGTTCGCGACTGCGTCAGCGCCATCCGGGACGCACTCGACGCGGAGGGCGCCTCGCATGACCTCGAGATCGCGCTCATCTGCGACCTTACTCGCAACTTCGGCCTAGAGCGCGCTGCGGCAACGGCGCGCATCGCCGTCTCCCTAGCGGAAGCCGGCCTCGGCGGGATCGGCATAGGCCCCGGAGGAGATGAAGCAAAGTTTCCAGCCGCCATCTACGTCGACGCGTTCGACTATGCCCGCTCTCTCGGCTTGCATGCCGTCGCTCACGCCGGGGAAGCCGCGGGCGCCCAGAGCGTCCGCGATGCCGTCGAGCTCCTGCACGCCGAACGGATCGGCCACGGCGTCCGTGCTCTCGAAGATCCGGCCGTGGTCGAACTCTTAGTCGAGCGCCAAGTCGCCCTGGAAATTTGCCCGACCTCCAACCGCCTAACCGGCGCCGCGCCGGCCGGCTCACCGCACCCGCTCGCCGCGCTCGACGCGGCCGGCGTCCGCTGTACGATCGATGCCGACGATCCCGAACTCTTCTCCACGACCCTTGAGCACGAATACGGCCTCGTAACCGATTGGCTCGGCGAATCAGCCGTCCTACGCTTCGCCAGGAACGCGATCGAAGCCAGCTTCGCCTCCGAAGCCCGCAAAGTAAGCTTACGCGCAGAGCTCGCCGCTTTTAGCCTGGAAACGAAGCCGTCGCGGCGAAGGTCGTAGGGGCGATGGCCGGGCACACACATTTCGACGAGTCGACCGAAGAATATCTCGAAAGCATCTACCGCCTCGAGCGGGAGGGGCCGGGTGTTTCGACTTCGGCGCTCGCGACCGATCTCGGGGTCGCTCCGGCGTCCGTCTCGGGGATGCTTAAAAAGCTCTCGGGCGACGGCTATATCGATCACCGTGCTCGCGGCGAAGCGAAGCTCACCCAAGAGGGCCTGGCCATTGCCGTGCGGGTAATCCGGCGCCATCGCCTTGCCGAGTGCTTTTTGACGGACATGCTCGGTATGAGTTGGGACGAGGTCCACAACGAAGCGTGCCGCCTCGAGCATGCCATCTCGGCCCGTGTCGAAGAACGCCTCGTCGTGGTGCTCGGTAATCCCAAAGCTTGCCCGCACGGCCATCCGATTCCGCCGCTCGATTTGAGCGATCCGGAACGGCCCGGCTGTCCGCTCGCCCAAATTCCGACGGGTGATGACGTGACGGTGCATGGCGTGACCGAAGAAATCCCAGAAATGCTGCGCTACCTCGGCGAGATCGGTTTACGGCCGGGCGCCTTGCTGACCGTCGTCGAGAAGGCGCCGCTCGGCGGCCCCGTTACGATTCGTTTGGGCGAGCGCCAGCACGCGATCTCGCTCGAACTCGCAAAGATGATTACGGTGCTACCGAGCACGCCCGTCGAAGCGTCTGTTACGGCGACGACGATTGTAGCTGCGCCATAAATTCCCCCGGTCTCTAACACGTGACCGCCACGACGGCGCTCGTTGCCATCAACGTCATCGTTTACATTTGGGAAGTCGTATCCGGAACGCGATTCGACAATAGCGAAAGTCTATTATCGCACGGCGCGCTCGTCGGTAGCTACGTCATCGCGCGCGGCGAATGGTGGCGCATCATCACGGGTGCGTTCATGCATGGCGGGCTCGCGCATATCGCACTCAACATGTTCGCGCTTTGGCAACTCGGAACGTTCGTCGAGCAGATGATCGGGCCCGCGCGCATGCTCGGCATCTATACGATCGCGCTCTTCGGAAGCGGCCTCGCGGTCGTATTCTTTTCTCCGAACGACGTGACCGTCGGTGCGAGCGGAGCGATCTTCGGACTCTTCGGCGCACTGCTCGCGATCGGCGTTCGGCTCGGAAAGCGTGGACGCGGCTTAATCGCGCAAACGGTACCGATCCTCATCATCAATCTCGTCTTCACGTTCGCTATTCCGTTCATCTCGAAAGCGGGCCACGTCGGCGGACTCGTTACGGGCTTCCTCGCCGGGCTCGTCTTATTCATGACGCAGCGTCCAGGCCCGGTTGCCGTCGTAACGGATAGCGTTACGGGGGCGGAAACCGAGGCGGAGCTGTTGCCGCCCGAAGACGCGAACCGCCTCCACCGGTGAGCGCGTCACCCATCGTTTCGATCGAAGAACTCTTCGGCCCGAGCGGACCGCTCGCAGCCGCGCTTGCCGGTTTCGAAGCGCGCGCGGGGCAAGTGCAGATGTCGAAGATCGTCGAGCGGGGGTTCCTCGAAAGCGCGCACACGATCGTCGAAGCGGGAACGGGCGTCGGGAAGTCGCTCGCATATCTCGTTCCCGCTTTACGCAGCGGTAAGAAAGTCGTGATCTCTACCGCCACGATCGCGCTGCAGGAACAACTCGTGCGCAAAGATATTCCGCTCGTCGTCCGGGCGCTCGGTATCCCCGCGCGCGTCGAATTGCTCAAAGGCCGCAATCACTATCTCTGCCGTTCCAAACTCGACCGCATGCGAACCGAACGGCTCGTCGCGCAGAGCGCATCGATGGAGGCGATCTGGGATTGGGCCGATCGGACGACGACGGGCGACCGGGGGGAACTGCCGTTCGCGCCATCGGGCCTCGACTGGGAAGCGGTCGACGCGGATGCCGACGACTGCACGGGCGAATTCTGCGAGCGTTTCCGCGACTGCTATTTCTTCGCGCGACGCGATGCGGCCAAATACGCCGATATCATCGTGGTCAATCATGCGCTCTTCTTTTTCGATCTCGCGCTCGGCGGGACGCTCATCCCGCCATACGACTACGCGGTTCTCGATGAAGCGCATCAATGCGAACGCTGGGCCTCGGCGGCGCTGACGGCTTCGCTTTCGGCATCGAGCGTCAATCGCTTGATGCGCCGCGTGCATCGCAACTATCAATTGCCGGCGAGCTACGACGCCGAACTCGACGAAGGCATGCGCGCGCTCTCGCACACCCTCGCGCGCGTGCCGGGAGAACGCTATCCCCTCGCCGCAAACGACGCGGCGCTCGAGGCGCTCGCTACGCTGCAATCTTCGTTCTACCGGCTCGAGAATTGGCTCTACGCGAATTGGCAAGCGGCACTTAAACGGCCGCCCGATAATAGCGCCGAAGCCGAGCGCCGGCGCGACAACGTGATGCGCGGCGTGCTCGCGCACATCGCGACGATCGACCGTACGTCGCTGCCGAGCGAAGAATCGATCAGCTGGGTCGAGCGCACGGATTCGGACGGCCGCTACGAAGTAAACTCGGCACCGTTCGATATCGCCGAGTATTTGCGTACGGCGCTATTCGCGCGCACGCAGAGCGTCGTACTCACGAGTGCGACGATCGCGACCGGTACGTCGTTTGCGTTTTTGCGTCGCGCGCTCGGCGTCGACGAAGCGCAAGAATACGTCGCGCCTTCGCCCTTCGATTACCGGATGCAAGCGCGTCTCTTCGTCGCGCCCGGCGACTGCAATCCCAAAGACCCACGCTTCGCGCGCCGCGTCGCGCCGCTCGTCGAAGAAATTTTGGACGTCACGAGCGGGCGCGCGTTCGTGCTGTTCACCTCGTACGCGCGTTTGCACGAAGTCTATGCGTTGCTGCGCGATCGCATCGCGTTCCCGGTGAAGTTACAAGGTGAATTGCCGCGCGCGCACTTACTCGAGTGGTTCCGGCGCACGAAGAATGCGGTACTCTTCGCAACGGGAACGTTCTGGGAAGGTATCGACGTCGTCGGCGATCAGCTCTCGTGCGTCATCATCGATCGCTTGCCGTTTCCCTCACCGGCCGATCCGATCGTCGCGGCGAAACTCGCTGCGATCGAATCGCTCGGCGGCCGCAGCTTCGAAGAATACATGATTCCCTCGGCGATCGTGCGGCTCAAGCAAGGCTTCGGACGATTGATCCGCTCGAAATCCGATCGCGGGCTCATCGCCTTGCTCGACGGACGCGCGGCCTCGATGCGTTACGGCGCGAGCATCCTGGGTGCCTTGCCGCCGGCCGAGCGTATCGACGACCTATCGGCCGTGCGCGCCTTCTTCGCGCACGGTTGCGGCGAAACGCAAACGAACGTAATCCGCAGTCCAACGCCCGGATTCATCGCGTAAGCTCGGGCCGAGCAATGTCGCAACCCGCGCGACGATCGCGCGTCGTTCCTGGGATTCGAAGCCGCCTAGGAACGAACCGGCGAACGTATCGAGCCAGCCTTCGATACCGGTCGGCAGTAGCGTCGGCCGGTAGATAAGTTCCAGCGATTCGATCGCGAAGCCGTTCTCCTCGAGCAGCGCCGCGAACTCATCGGTCGTCGGAAACGTCCACGGCATGCGTTCGGCCGCATCAATGCCGCGTTCGTCGAGTACGGCGCAGAGCGCCGTAACGACGGAGGCGACGTTACCGTGACCGCCCATCTCGCCGACGAAACGGCCGCCCGGCCGTAACGCGCGTCGCACCCCCGCGAGGACCACGCCGAGCGGTCCCATCCAGTGCAACGCCGCGTTGGAAAACACCGCGTCGAATTCGCCCGCGAACGTAAGCGCGCGTGCATCGACCACGCGCGCGTCGAGCCCGCGCTCGCGCGCGGCGGCGATGAGTTCGGGCGACGCATCGACACCTATAACGTTCGCCGTCTCCGCGAGATACTCGGTCAGTGCGCCGTCGCCGCAACCGAGATCGAGGATACGCTCGTCCGGTCGCGCGCGTAGCAGCAACGCGACCTCGCGCCCGTAGTCGGCGACGAAGCGCGCGTTACTCGCGTAGGCGGTTGCATCCCAGCGTTGGGTCGGCGTCATTCGTCTTTGGATTCGCGCAAACCCGATGCGGCCTCTTCCGCCGCCCCGAACGCCGGCACGCGACCGCACCGCGGCGTCGACGGAAAATTGGGAACGTAGCGGGCATGATCGAACATACCGACCCGACCGAGAGCGACGTGCGGCCGCTCGAAACGGACGACCTTGGCGACGACGAACTCATGCCTGATCCCGATGGCGAAGCGGTCGTGGTTCCTGGTCAGCGTCCCGGCCCTACGGAACCGCTGCCGACCGTTAGCGGGCCGCGGCAATGAAGGGGCCCGAAGCTTTACGCCACGGCGCGGGCGGCGGCTTCGGCTACGCAATTGCGGCCAAGGCGTTTCGCTTCGTATAAGGCGGCATCGGCGGCTTTTAAATAATGTTGCGCGTTCGCGTCGCTCCCCGGTACGAAGGCGACGATGCCGATGCTGATCGTCACGATACCGTGTTTCGCCGCGGCGCTCGGCTCTTTGAGTTCGGCTACGGCCGCCCGTAAACGTTCTGCTGCAGCGCGCATTCCCGCAAGATCGGTGCCCGGCAGAATTAATGCGAATTCTTCGCCGCCGTATCGGGCCGCGAGATCCGCGCCCGGACGTGTGCCTTCCATGAGTGTTTTACCGACGCGCCGTAAGCACGCGTCGCCGGCGGGGTGCCCGTAGTAGTCGTTATATAACTTGAACTCGTCGACGTCGATCATCGCAAGTCCGAGCGACGCACCCGAACGCTTATTCCGCGACCATTCCGCCGCGAGTTTTTCATCGAATCCACGTCGATTCACGAGTCCGGTCAAGGCATCGGTCAGACTGAGCAACTCGAGTTTGCGATTCGCTTCGGCGAGGGCCTCGGTACGTTCGGCAACCTTCCGCTCGAGCGTCGCATAGAGGAGCGCGTTGTCGAGCGACACGGCGAGTTGCCCCGCGATAAGCATTACGGAATCGAGCCGGGCCGGATTGAACGCGTCGCGGCTAAGCCGATTCTCGAGCATTAAAACCGCCCGAGGCTCGCCTTGGCGCAGAATCGGTACGACGAGGATCGAGCAGCGGTCGCAATCTGCGAAATACGGATCGCGCGATATTCGATCGTCTCGGAGGGCGTCGCCGACGAGCAGCGGCTCGTGCGTACGTTCGACGTAGCGAAACGCCGTTAGGGGCAGCTGGCCGAGAGCGCCCGCCTGCTGCACCGAAAGTTCGGGCGCCCCGTCCGCCGAGCCCGTAAGAAACCAATCGTCACAATCGTCGCGCCGAAGGACCAGCAAAACTGCGGTTGCGCCGGTGAGCGCGGCTAGCAGTTCGACGACTCGCGCTTTAAGTTGTACGAGGCTCGTTTGCGAGCTGAGCGCCTGCGAGGCGCGTAAGATGCCGATTAAATCGATCGTATCGGAGGATACGAGCGCCGTTGGAGAAGCCGGTCGCGCGTCCGCGAAATCCGCCTCGATCAAGAACGGGTATTCACGTTCCAATTGCCGGATTTTGGCCGTGGCTCCCCACGTCTGGTACAGTTCTCGTGCATCGCGCAGCAACAACTCTCCGTACCGCCGTAACCGATGCTCGAGATAGAACGATCCGGCGCGTTCTGCGATAAACGCCTGATGGCGCGGGCTGCCGTGGCCCCGCGAGAGTTCGAGCGCGGCTTCGTATGCGGCGCACGCACCCGCAAAATCATATTGAGATCGAGCGCGTTCCGCTTCGACGAGCCGAAGCGAATGTAAAAAGTTATTCGGTGCCTCGTCCGCGCGCCGTTGTAACCAGGCGTGGCATCGGTCTAGTTCTTCCAGCAGCGTGGTTCGTTCACTCACGGGCGCGTCGCGCACGCGCCAAGCGAGAGCGACTGCCTGCAATACCTGCGTGAGCGCAGTCGGGGGAATGCCCGGTATGTGCGGTAATAGCGAATGAGCGACGCCCGCGTGTCGCACGAGAGTGCGAGCATCACCGAAGAGCAACGCCGAGAGTGCGCGGGTCACGTGATAATAGATCGTCGCCGTCGCATCGACTCCCAGGCTCGCGAGATGCGTCTCTTCATCGAAGGAGGCGTCCGTGAAATGACCGAGCGCTTCCGTCTCGCCGTGTAAGGCTCGCACGAGTTGGCGATGCACGACGTACGAGTTTGCGGCTTGATGGTTTCCGGTACGAACGCA
>CAXTIY010000185.1:0-6978 GCA_964244215.1 uncultured bacterium | reverse complement strand
TAGATGAGCGCTGACCTTCGCCTCGCGCACGAGCCAATACGATTGCGAAAGCCCGAAACGTAGTTCGCCGCTTCCGCGCGCGCCGCTACCGGCGATTTTAAAACGTACGACGCTCGGCAAGAACGTGTGGCCGTCGATTTCGATTCCGGTTACGGCGAAGGCACCCGTCGCCGTGCGCCGCGTCTTAAAGACATACGCGTCGCCGCCCGATTTCGCGAGCACGCCGGAATACGCGAACGAATATTCCGCCGGGCGCGGCGCGACGATGCCGATATCGTAGCGATCCGTGCGATTGCGAAAGATACGAATCGAAGGATATTGCAACGTGTACCCGTCGACCACGAGCGTTTCGTCGCGTTCGCTGCGCCCGCTACGGTAAACGCGATGCGTCTGTTCGAGGTTGTGCAAGCCGAGTTGTTCGACGGTGTATTGATAGACGAGGGATCTCGGTCGTTTGACGGTTGCGAGCCGCGTCTTATAGCGCTCGAGCACGAGGGCGGGCGCGAGTGCAACGCGAGCGCGCGGCGAAGGCTCCGGGGGCACGGCGAAGCGCGCGCCGCTCGTTGCGCAAAGGACGGCAACGAATAACGCGAGCCGCCCGAGCCGCGTCACCCGGCCAAAGCGCTGCGGATCGAATCGAGTGCGGCGGGCGCCCCGGAGGGATTTTTGCCGCCGCCTTGCGCTTGCGCGGCTTGACCGCCCCCACGTCCGTCGACGAGCGGCGCTGCGCCGCGCAACAGGTTTCCCGCATGCACGCCCGCGCGCACGAGATCGTCGCTTGCCGAGATAAAGAGCGACACCGTCGATCCGTCGACGCCCGCAAGCGCGACGACGCCGCTCGGCAACTTCTGGCGAATCGCGACGCTCAAATGCTTAAGCGCTTGAGCATTCGCTTCATGCACGATGGCGGCGACGACGCGTCGACCACCGATCGTTTCTGCGGACTCGACGTACGATGCGGCATCCGCTGCGGCCAAACGCGCTTTGGCGTCTTCGAGCGCTTTTTGCCCGTCGCGCATTTCGAGTTGCAAACGCCGCGCGCGCTCGCCGAGTTCCGCGGGCGTCGCCGACAACGTCTCCGAAAGCGATCCGATCAATTCTTGCTGGTCGAGCACGTAAGCTTCCGCGGCCTTCGAGACGATGGCTTCGATACGGCGGATACCGCTGCCGATCGACGCCTCGCTCAAGATCATAAAGAGCCCGAGTTCGCCCGTCGTTTCGGCATGCGTCCCGCCGCAGAACTCGACCGCCGGACCGAAATGCACCACGCGCACCTGCTCGTTGTATTTTTCACCGGCCATGGAGATCGCGCCCGTGGCACTCGCTTCTGCGAGCGTCATCACGTTCGTCACCTTGTGGTGATCGTCGCGAATCATCGCGTTGACCCGCGCCACGACGTCGCGTTTTTGTAACGGCGTGAGCGCGCCCGAAGGCGAGCGGAAATCGAAACGCATCCGATCGATGCCGACCCACGAACCCGCTTGCGCGACGTCGTCCCCGATCACGTCCTTGAGCGCGCGTTGTAAGAGATGCGCGCTCGTATGGTGCCGACGAATCTCCTCACGCCAGCTAGGATCGACTGCGGTATGCACCTCTTCGCCGACCGCGATCGCACCGCCGCGCATCACGCCTCGATGCGCGATCGCTTCGCCCGCGAATTGCGTATCGAGCACTTGGAAGGTCGAGATGCGGCCGTCTACCGCGATTCGTTCGATTACGCCCCGATCGCCGATTTGGCCGCCCTTCTCCGCATAGAACGAACTTCGGTCGAGCACGAGCGTCGCTTCCTCACCATCATCGACATGGTCGACCGTTTGCGAATCGCGCAAGATGGAAACGACGCGCCCATCGGATTCCAAGCCGTCGTAACCGGTAAATTCCGATACCAACGCCGGAAGTTCGGCAACGCTCACCACCGCTCGCTTCTTCTTCGCATCCGCTCGCGCGCGTTCGCGTTGTCCTTCCATCTCCGCATCGAAAGCGGTAACGTCGAGCGCGACGCCCGCTTCGGCTGCGATCTCGCGCGTCAGCTCCGACGGAAAGCCGTACGTATCGTGCAACACGAATACGTCGTGGCCCGCCAGTGCCGTTCCGTTCGACTGCGCGATCGCGAGTAATTCCACGAGCATATCGTTGCCGCGCTCGAGCGTCTTATTGAACGCGAGTTCTTCTGCACCGAGAGCCGCTTCGATCCGCGTCACGAGCGCCGTGAGTTCCGGATAACCGGGCTCGAGCGACCGCACGACCGCACGTACGAGTTTCGTGAGAAAACCACTCGGGTATCCGAGCAATTTGCCGTTGCGGATCGCGCGGCGCACGAGGAAGCGCAGCACGTAGCCGCGATCGTTATTCGACGGATAGACGCCGTCGGCAATGAGGAACGTCGCCGCGCGCGCGTGGTCGGCGATGATACGGCGCCGTACGATCTGCTCCGCCACGAGGAGCGTCGTATGCAGAACTTCGGGTTGCGCCGCGACGATATCGGTGAAGAGATCCGTCTCGTACATCGAGGCGAGGCCGTTCGCGACCGCGAGAATGCGCTCGAAGCCGGCGCCGGTATCGATATTCTTCGTACGTAGCTCGGTCAGCGTGCCGTCCGTGGCGCGGTTGAATTGTTGAAAGACGAGATTCCAAATCTCGACGTAACGATTACCGAGATTGGGACCGACGTCGCCCTCGCCGCTCGCATACGCCGCTCCCGTATCGAAAAAGATTTCGCTCGACGGGCCGCACGGCCCGGTCGGACCCATCGTCCAGAAATTATCTTCATCGAAGCGCGAGATGCGTTCCGGCGCGAGCCCGATCTCCGATTCCCAGATACGCTGTGCTTCGTCATCGGAGACGTGTACGGTTACGTACAGTTTGCCGGGATCGAGTCCGAGCGTTTGCGTCAGATATTCCCAAGCCCACACGATCGCGTCGCGTTTGTAATAATCCCCGAACGAGAAATTGCCCAGCATCTCGAGAAACGTGCCATGCCGGCCCGTGCGCCCCACATTTTCGATGTCGGATTTGGCGCCCGCGACGCGCAGACAGCGCTGCACCGTGACGGCCCTCGGCGCGGGCGGCGGTATCTCGCCGAGAAACGCGGGGACGTACTGCTCCATGCCCGCGATCGTGAACAACGTGCTCGACATCTCGCCCGGCACGAGAGACGCCGGCGGCGCGTGAACGTGACCCTTAGAAACGAAAAAATCGACGAACGAACGTCGCAGTTCCTGACTCGAAAACCTCATGGCCGCTTCGAATTTCCGGCCCGTGATGAGGAACGCCTACTGAGTCTTCGCCCGGTACTCACGGTTGGCGCGGTTCTGTTCGACGAAGCCGCCCCAAAATATAAAGGCGCTCATGAGGGCGGAAAACACGCCCAAGAGAATTCCAGCCGTTTCTGCAGACATCGCTAGCTAGTATACCGCACGTACAAAGGACGTCAAGCGTGCCGGCTCGCCTCGTACGGCGAGCCTACTTTTCCAGCAGAAACTCGCGCAACTTCTCGAGCGCTTTTTGTTGGAGCCGTGAAACGTGCATCTGCGAGACGTTGAGCCGCTTCGCGATCTCGGTTTGCGAGATGGACTCGTAGAAGCGCAGAAAGAGAATGATCCGTTCGCGCCGCGAGAGCACCTCGAACGCGCGCTCGAGATTCGTTCGATCCTCGAGATTAGCGAGCGAGGGATCGATCTTCCCGATGTAGTCGGCCAGGGTCTGGGCGTTTTTATCGCCCTCACCGGTAACCTCGGTATCGAGTGAGAGCAGGTTGTACGCCTGTCCGAGTTCTTGTGCTTCGAGGATTTCCTCTTCGGAGGCGTGCAGGTGATCGGCGAGCTCCCGAACCGTCGGCGAATGTCCGAGATTTACGGTGAGCTTTTCGATGGCCCGGTTCACGGCGAGATTGAGTTCTTGCAAACGGCGGGGTACTTTAACCGCCCAGCCCTTATCCCGGAAATAACGTTTTATTTCGCCGACGATCGTGGGCGTCGCATACGTCGTAAACTCGACGCCGCGTTCGAGATCGAAACGATCGATCGCTTTAATGAGGCCGACCGTGCCGACTTGTATCAAGTCGTCGAGCGCCTCGCCGCGATTGGCGAATTTGACCGCGAGATAACGGACTAGGTTGAGATGAGCGACGACGAGTTCGTCGCGAAGGTGTTCCGCGGCCACGGCACTAGAGTCGCGCGCCGCAGCGAGGCGAGCGAACGCATCGCGAGTTCTCGCGCGGTCCCAACGCTCCTCGTAGGCGTGGGAAGTCGTTTCCATGAGCTAGGTGCCGACGCGTTTGGTCATGACGAGCGCGGTGCCGAGTTGCGGATCGATGCTGTATTCTAGTTCGTCCATCAACGCCTGAATGAGAAAAATTCCGAGACCTTCGACCGCCAACGGCGACGGACGCTCGGCCGGAACGTCGGTCGCACGTAAGCGGTACCGGTGATCGCGCAGTTCCACGCGCAGATACGAGGTGGAAGCCTCGCACGTTATGTCGATCATCTCGCCACCGGCACCGTGTTGGATGCAGATGGTACAAGCTTCGGCAATCGCGAGTTTGAGATCTTCGATCTCTTCTACGGAGAAAGGCAAACGGTTGGCGATCGCCGCAACGGCGAGTCGAGCGACGGCCACCCATTCGGGCTTGCTCGGAATGCGCAGCTCGACGGTTCCGAGATGCTCCGAACTACGCTCGGTAACGGTCACGCGAGCGCCTTTTTCGCGCCCGCCTCATCGTCGTAGATACCGAAAATCTTTACGAGTCCGGTGATGTCGAAAATCTTTTTGATCTGCGGATTCGTACAAACCAAATTAACCGTCCCGCCATGTTCGCGCACGCGTTTGAGGCCGCCGATCAAAACTCCGAGCCCCGTAGAATCGATGTAACGAACTTTCTCGAGATTGATAACGAGATTGTAGTGCCCTTGATCGATGAGCTCGGTGATTGCGTCCTTGACTTTCGGCGACGTGTAGACGTCGATTTCGCCGCCTAGCTCGACGACGTAAGCATCATCTTCCGATTCGCGTACGTGTACCTTGATGTCCAAATTAGCTCCTAAGCCGGATTAGGGTTTTCCGGTATCCAGCGCATCCTTGGCTAGATCCGTGACGTCATCTGCCTTCGCTCGCAGCATATCACGCACGTCGCTACTTGCGACGGGCGATAACACCATAGCGAGCGACGCGCCGACGAGCGCGCCCGTCAAGAGGCCTGCGACGAATTGACTTCCGCCCCTCTCCATTGCGCTTAACTCGCCCAGCCGAGCGGATGCATAGGCCCGAACGACCAAGACGAGGCCGATAGACTCAAAGGAAGACTCCCGTACGGCGAGATGACGCGACGGATGCTGTCGTACCCACTTCACGGCCCGCGACACGAAGTGCCTCGACCGCCCGGGTGACGAGCGAGATCGCCCGCTCGGTTTCGGCGTCGCCGGTCAACTTGCCGAACGAAAAACGGAGCGTTTCTCTTTGACGATCGAGTCCGAGGCCGGCGGCCGCGAGCACGTGGCTCGGCCGGCTCGAACCCGCCGCGCACGCGCTACCCGCCGAGACGGCCAAGCCATCCAGATCCAGTCGCACGAGTAGTTCGCGCGCCTCCACCCCGGCGAAAGCGATGCTCGCGATATTCGGCAAGCGCGGGGTTTCCGCGGAGAGGTGCGGCCGGACGTCTACAAGACGGTCGACCAGTGCCGCTTCGAACCGATTGCGCAGGTACCGCAGCCGGACGCTCTCGACCGGTAGTTCCAGCGTCGCGAGTTCCAAAGCGCGCGCGAAGCCCACGATGCCCGCGACGTTTTCCGTGCCGGCGCGCAAGCCCGCTTCCTGGCCGCCGCCGACGACGAGCGGCGCGAGCGGCGTCCCGGCACGCACGTAGAGCACGCCGACGCCCTTGGGGCCGTAGAACTTATGCCCCGAGAGCGCGAGGAGATCGACGCCGAGCTCGGTCACATCGAGCGGGAGCCGGCCCGGAGCCTGCACCGCATCGCAATGAAAGGTTACGCCGCGGACGCGGGCGAGCGCGGCGAGCTCAGAGATCGGGTGAACGGTTCCGAGCTCGTTATTGGCAAGCATGACCGAAGCGAGGATCGTCCCCGGGCCGAGCGACCGTGCGAACTCGTCCGGGTCGAGCCGGCCTTGCGCGTCCACGGGCAAAACCGTAACCGTAAAGCCGTCGTCGCGTAGCACGTCCATCGCGTGCAGCACGGCATGGTGCTCCGTGGCGACCGTGACGATACGATCGCCCTGCCCCCGGCGCGCCCGGGCCACGCCGAAGATCGCGAGGTTATCCGCTTCTGAGCCGCCGCCCGTGAAGACGATCTCGCGGCCGCTCGCTCCGAGCACCCGGGCGACGCTTCTGCGCGCGGCGTCGAGCGCGGAGCGGGCGGCGCGGCCCTCGGCGTACGGAGAACTGGCGTTGAAACCGAACGTTCCGAAGTACGGAATCATGGCTTCCAAAACGTCGGCACGAACCGGCGTCGTCGCCGCGTGATCGAGATAGATACGGGATTCCACCCGACTCTTCTTCGACTCGAGCGGACATAACCGTTGTTGCCGGGCGGCCTACATTTATGCGAGCCCGGGCCGATAGTAAAAGAGCCATGTCGCGCGTAGCTCACGATGCCACGACGTAGAGCGACATGCGAATGCTGCGCTTTCGTCCTTCGCCTCTAGCGATTCGGCTCGCACTAATCGCCTACGTGCTGATGCTCCCGATCCTGTGGGTCGCCTCGCAACAGCACGAGAAGCTTCAAGAGTCGCTTTCGGCGCGCGCTATGGAAGCGACGTCTATCCCGTGGCTCGTCATGGCGGAACGGCTCGCGGCAGTCCAAGGCTGGCCACTCGTGGTCGGGTCCGTCGCTGCACGGAGGGAGACCGAGCGTCATGCCTCGGCCCTGCGCGATTACGCGGCGGCGCACCAGGTCGAATTGCCCGCCGCGCTTCCCGCTACCGCGGCGCTCGAAGCCGCTTGGACGAAGCTCCTGCGCACGCCGA
>CAXTIY010000184.1:0-6986 GCA_964244215.1 uncultured bacterium | reverse complement strand
GCGCGTGCTTGCCGCAATCGCACGTGCAGAGTTCGCTCTTTCACGCGCGGGCGCAGGCTCGAACCAATTCGCGTCGGCTTAAGGGTCGCGACGCGAGATACTGCAAATCGCAAACGGCTTAGTTGGCTTGCTCGATGGCTAATTCAACCCAGTCCCAACCGTGGCGCGTAGTACGTACCTCGCGCAGGACTTAGTTTGCGAACTGCAGAGTACATTCGCAATCGCGAAGCTCGCTGAAAGGCGGCAAGGCTCCCAACTGTGCAAAATCGAGAATCCGAACCGGACGTTTCATTCATGGAAGCGATTCAAGCCGATGCCGTCGAGGTAGCGAAGCGAACGCTACGCAGCAAATTTGGGCGCCTTTCAAACGCCCGTATCCTTCGAGTTCTGCATGAGGCGGCGGCCAACGACCGCTCGATGGGCCAAGCGTCGGACGAACAGCTTTTATCGCTCTGGTTCGACGCTTTTGCGGTTGCTCGGGAAGAGCTGCGCGGTCGCAAATAGTGAATGCACGCTACGATCCGGCTGGCGCCCCAAAAAATCGATAAATCTTTCCGGTCGTTCTCCAACCGGCAGGAACTAGAATAAAACCACCGATTATTGTCGGACCGCGTCCCGTAGTCCGGTGGTAAAATACATTAATGGACCCACAGACTACCACCGCATTGCTCATCGTTGCCGGCGCCGGACTCGCCACCCTATCCCTTTTCTCGTATCTTCATAGAAGCTTTCGAAGCGCTCTAATGCCGAAGACCGCATCGGATGACGCTGCTCCCTCCGGTCGTTACTTCGATCGTATTTACTAGAGCCTCGCGGCCATAGCGCCCTAATCTTTTTCCGCGAGTCGGCAATTGCTATGGTCTCCCGCGGTGGCGTGAGGTTTGCAGTAATTCGAGGCTTTCGCGCTCGATATGAGCGCGAAAGCGCTAATGAAGGCATCGTAGCCGCGCTCCATAGAGCCGCCCCACATTCGAGCTTGCAGATACGGTTGATGGGAATGTCCCGGCGTCTGGCATGAGTCGAGGCGAAGCTGGGCGCGGCGTGGCAATGTTTTCACCGGGTATGGCCGAAGTGCGGGCGCCCGCTCGCTGGATGTCAGAGAGGCAGTTGTCGACAGCTTCGCGCTACCGAAAGCATCCGGTGGCGCCGCTTGAGCCAAGCGACGTTCGCTTACCGTTTCGTTCGCGCGCGTGCTGATCAGCTAGCGATGGCGCAGTGAGGCATTGACAGCTTGGGCTCGCTAGCGTAGATTCTCCTCAGTTGATTGTTAACAGTTGGCAATCAGCTTCTACCCGATTTGATCCGGGCCGCTTTGCGTCCGGTTCATTTGAACGTTTCCCCCCTGAACCTCGACTGCCGCGTGCCGCTTTCAGGAGCATTTTTGATACGTTTACGTGCTGCCCTCACACTCGTGTTCGGGAAGAAGCGTCAACGGCTTCTTCTGCAGTCGGCTCTGGCAGCCGTGCTCGCTATCGCGAGCGTCTGCGCGGCAACGCCGCTACTCGCCGGCACGACCGGCAGTCTCACGGGCACCTTGACGGACGCCTCGGGAGCCGCAGTTACGAATGCGAAGTTAACGGTCGTAAGCCCCTCGCAAAGCGCGACCACGCTAACCGACGGTTCCGGCCGGTTCACGTTTCTCTCACTCGCACCCGATACGTACTCGCTCTCGGGCGAACTGCAAGGCTACGATACCGTCAGCATTTCGGGCATCGTGATCTTCGCAGATCAATCGCAGCGCTTAACGCTGAAAACATCGCGGCGCTTGCAGACGATCGGCAAGGTAACGACGCGCGCGGGTGATAGTCTCGTGCGATCCGGTACGACGGCCGACGTCTATTCGGTGAATGCGGCAGCCGCCTCGAAAGCGGCCGTGCTCGGAGGCGGCGGTAATCTTAACACGGCGTATTCGGCGATCGCTTCGGTTCCCGGCGCGTACGTTCCGGCGAACCAATCGGGCGCCTATCAAAACGTCATGATTCGTGGCGGCGATTACGCGCAAGTCGGTTATGAATTCGACGGCGTGCCCACGAATAAAGCGTTCGATAACTATCCCGCCAACACGCTTTCGTCGCTCGGACAACAGGAAGTGCAGATCTACACGGGGCCGCCGGTCAACGCGGAAGCGAGCGGGTCATCAGGGTTCATCAATCAGGTCGTACGCACGGGGACCTATCCCGGCTTCGAGGATTTCGATCTCGGCATCGGCGGCCCGCAGTACTATCATCACGGCACCGTCGAATTCGGCGGAGCCACGACCAACCGCAATTTCAGCTATTACGTCGGCTTGAGCGGCTACGATCAAGAGTTCCGCTACTACGATCAGTTCAACGGCGCGTCTCAATCGAATCCGTGGGGCCCTCCGCTCGTTGCCGCGCCTTGCCCCGCCACCAATAAAGCGAATTTTGCCAGTTGCTACGCCTCGGGTTACGGGCCGGGCGGTTACGTACTCGGGCCGTACAACGCGGGCCAGCCGGCGCACATTTCCGATCGCGAAAATATCGTCAATTTGCATTTCGCGATACCGCACAAAGGCGGCACCCTCAAGGACGATATTCAGCTCTTGTACGATACGGGCGCCATGGTGACGTCCTCGTATAACTCCGTCGACGATTGGGGCGGAGCGTCGACCTTCAGCAACAACGGGCTGTCCTTCCCCTCGCTTCCCGCAGGCTTGGAATACGGCGGAACGGTCGGCGCGCCCCTAGCGAATAACTATCAGCAGCTCGTCACCACCCACTCGTATCCGCATTCGACGCAACTTCCCAACGCATTGATCGGCTACACGGATCGCGATACGCAGCGCAACAGCCAAGCGATTCTCAAAGCGCAATACCAGCATAATTTCAGCCAGAGCGCCTACCTGCGGCTCTACGCGTACTCATCCTACAGCGATCGCTTCCTTTACGCCCCGTTCGAATACAATCTTCCGCTCGGCGATGCGGCGGGGTATCAGAACATCTCCGCTCCCGATTACGAAGTCGTAACGCACACGCGCGGACTCAGCGGCACCTTCGCGGACCAGATCAGTCCACATCACTTGCTTAACGTACTCGGCTCCGTTACGACGGCTTCGAGCTTGCGCGACAACAACAGCTCCTTCGGTAACGACAATCGGACCCTCGCGCTCGTCGTGAACGGGAACGATCCCACGAGCGGCGTCTGCTACAGCGTTGCGGCCGCCGTCGCGGCGCCGGCCACGTGCAGCACGGCGACGAAGCTTAGCTTCGCACAAGCCCAGGCGGGGCAGGCAATGAACCTCAACGGCGTCGCCTGCGGCACGGGACCTTGCCGCTATTTCGTTGCGGAGAACGGCCTGCACGGTTCGTACAACCAAGTAAATCCCGTGTTCCTCGCAAGCGCAATTACGGACTCCTGGCGCCCGACGGATAAGCTCACGCTCAATCTCGCTTTACGCTACAACTCATACCAGTACGACGGGGCCGACACGAACGGACCGGCGCGAACCTTCTGGTTTAACGCGTGGAACACGTCGAAGTGCGTCTCGACGGCACCGGCCAGTTCCCCCGTCGATAAGAGCGCGCTCGGACTTGCGGTAACGTCGCCGTGCTCCGCAGCCGGTGCCGGTTTCGTACCGGCAACGTTGCAAAACGTGTCGACGCCCGTCTATCGCTTTGGCTTACTCGAACCTCGCGTCGGGATGACCTACGCGAATAGTCCGAACGACGTCTATCGTTTTAGCTTCGGCAAATACTCGCAACCGTCGGCCGCAGCGTTCGCGCAGTACAATAGAAAAGAGCAAGATTTACCCGATTTCATCGGCTCCGAATTCTATAAATACGGCTACGATCAACCCGGTCACGTCGTCCCGCCCGACATCACATATAATTTCGACGCTTCGTGGGAGCATCAGTTCGCCGGCAGCGACGTGAGTTTCAAGGTCACGCCGTTTTTCCGCCGCGATTTCAACGAAAACCAGGGCTTCTACCTCAATGCCGCTCAAGGCTTCTCCTCGGGTCTGCCGATCGCACTCTCCAGCATTCGCGGCATCGAGCTCGCGGTTCGCAAAGGCGACTTCTCGCGCAACGGGCTCGCGGCCCAACTCGCGTATACCTATACGTACAGCACCGTCCGTTACGAAAAACTCTCGAACGGAACGACGCCGATCACGCCCATCAACAAAGACATACAAACGTACAACGCCTACACGTCGTTCTGCGCGACGAATCCGAAAGACGCCCGCTGCGGTACGGGAACCGGCGGCGTGAAAGCGGCGCCGTGTTACGTGGCGACGGAAGCCGCGGGCGCGATCGACGGCGCGGTTCCGGCCGCGTGCACGGCGCCGGGCGCGTATGCGAATCCGTATTGGAACGCCCCGGCGCAAGCGCTCCTCGACGAGGGCGGGATTTACTTCCCGACTGATCCGATCGTCTCGGGCGTTACGCTGCAAGCGAATTCGTACAACGTGCCACACGTCGCGTCGCTCATCCTCAACTACAAGCACGATCGATTCGCGATTACGCCGACCGTGCAATTCTCCGGTGGCCAACGTTACGGCGTTCCCGAATCCGTCGTCGGCGTCGATCCGGGCGCCGGCTGCCGCCCACTCGGAACGTCCACTACGGGCGATCCGCGGTATCCGTACGGCTCGCCCGCCGGTGCCGCGTACGACGCGACGACGTGCCCCGGCGCCTTGAACGCGATTCCCGATCCGTACACCGGAAAGTTCGATAGCGTCGGTGCGTTCGTCGCGCCCTCGCAGCTGCTCGCAAACATGCAGATGAGCTATCAGGTGAGTAAGAAGTTGACGCTGTCTCTCGCGCTCACGAACCTCGTCAATCAATGCTTCGGCGGTTCCAAAGAGCCGTGGACGGGCCTCGCTAATCCGAAAACCTGCTCGTACAACAGCGGCGGCGCGATCGGCTCGGTGTACCCCTCGGCAAACTTCTACAATCCGGGAGCCGCGCATCAACCGTTCCTGATGCCCTATACGCCGCAATTCGGTCAATACGTTCTCAATAACGGCTATTCGGCACCGTCGAGCCCGTTCAACGTGTTTCTCACTGCACAACTCAAACTCTAGCGGCGTATCGAGCTTAGCTCGACATCAACTGATCGGTTTGCTGCTCGGTGGGGCGCTCGCACTGTCGGCTTGCGAACGCACCGCGCAGCCGCCGGCTTCGGGGGCAAGCGCGATGCGGCACACTTGGACCGTGCCGAACGTTCTTCGAATCGGTATCCAGGCGTCGCCCGATACGTTGCAACCGCTGCTGACGAGCGATACGACAGATAAGATGATCGGCCGCTTGATGTTCGATCCGCTCGTGAGCGTCGACGCGAGCGGCAAGCATGCGGTGGCAGTCCTCGCGACGCGCGTGCCGACCCGCGCGAACGGCGATATAGCACGAGACGGTCGCAGCATCACCTATCACCTCCGCCACGGCGTCCGCTGGCACGACGGCGCGCCGTTTACGAGCCGCGACGTCGCCTTTAGTTGGCGCGCGATTCTCAATCCGGCAAATAACGTGAGCTCGCGCGCCGGCTACGAGCTCGTTACATCCGTCGCTACGCCGGATGCGTATACGGCCGTATTCTATCTTAAAGAGCGCTATGCGCCTGCGGTCGACACGCTTTTCGCCGAAAGCGATACTCCCATGTTCATCGTGCCGGAGCACCTGCTCGGCCGCTTACCGAACGTCAACGCGGCTGCTTTTAACGTCGCACCGATCGGTACGGGTCCGTTCAAATTCTCGAAGTGGTTACGCGGCGATCGGCTCGAGTTCGTCGCGAACGACCGCTACTTCGCGGGCAAGCCCAAGCTCGAGAGAATCGTAATTCGAATAATTCCGAACGAAGATACCGAGCTCGATGCGCTACGCACCCACGCGATCGACTGGATCTTCGAAGCCTCGCCCAAACTCTACGGCCGACTTCGCGGGCTGGCCGATATCCGCACGCCGCTTACCGCACGCAACGACGTCGAAGAGTTGCTCATCAATCAGACGCGCGAACAAGTCGCAGACGTCCGCGTGCGCCGCGCGATCGCCCACGCGCTCGATCGCCCGGCGCTGCTGCGCGAGCTCACGTTCGGCTCCGCGCAAATCGCCGATGACGAACATCCGCCTTTCATGTGGGCGCACGCCGGAGGCATGGGCCACGCCTACGACCCCGCAAAAGCGCGCCGCCTGCTCGCGGAGGCGGGCTATGCAGCGGGCTCGGACGGCATCGTCGCGCGTCGCGGTAAGCGCTTATCGCTTACGCTTGCGTATAACGGATCCAATGCGACACGACGTTCGGCGGTCGTGCTCGTGCAAGCGTATTTGCATGCGGTCGGCATCGAAACGAGCCCCAAATCCTATCCGATAACGCTCTTCGCCGCGCCGCTCGGTTCCGGCGGAATACAAGCCGCAGGCGCCTTCGATCTGGCCCTGACCGGTTTCGTCGCCGGCATCGACCCCGACGACTCCGTACGCTTTATGTGCCGGGCGTTTCCGCCCGGCGGCGACAATTACGTACGCTACTGCCGCCCCGCCATGGACGCAGCGCAAAGAGTCGCCTTAACTTCCTACGACGTCGCGACACGCGCCCGCGCCTACGCACGCATTCAAGCGCTCATCCATGCTGACGTGCCGCAAGTGTTTCTTTGGTGGCCGCGCCAAGTAAACGCGATCGACAGCGACTTCACAAGCTTCGCTCCGAACCCCGTCAACGAAGCGTGGAACGCGGTGCAGTGGCGCATATGATCGGCAAACGCTGCTTCGCGCTCGCGTGCCTGTTCTTGCTCGGCGCTTGTGCGGCACCCGTGCGACACCACACGTTGCGTATCGCGGACGGCGGCGGCGATCTTACCTCGCTCAACCCGCACCTTACGATGGGCGCGACGATGGACGACATCGGACAACTGGCGCTCGCGTATTTCATGCGCTACGACCGTAACGGCCGGCTCGAGCCCGAACTTATAACGGAGATTCCTTCACCGCACAACGGCGGAATCAGCCGCGACGGATTACGCATCACCTGGCATC
>CAXTIY010000183.1:0-6990 GCA_964244215.1 uncultured bacterium | reverse complement strand
CCCGCCGCATCTTCGAGCAAAGCGTAGCTTCGTGCCGGGTTGAGCAGATGCGCCGCGATCATCGTGTCGCCCGCGAGCGCGGAGTCGGGGGGCGGTGCGATGCCGTACCCGCGCAACACACCGCAAAAGCCCTTCCAATCGTGCACGATGAGCGGCGTGCCGCTCGCGAGCAAGCCGCGCAGGGCGTTCGCGACGGCCGGCTGTTCCAGGGCCGCCGGCCGAAAAGCGAGCCCGCTTTCCGGCGCGTTCGAGACGCCGATCTCGTCGCCGCCGCGCGCCGCGAACGCAACCGGCTGCGCCCCGCCGAGAGCCGTAAGCGACTCCGCGAGCAACGCAAATTCCGGCGGGTCCGTCGAGGGAACGAACGAGCGATACGCGCCCCGTACGAGTTCGGCGTCGTTTTCGGCGAAGAGCACGACGTCGTTCGCGGCGACCGGCAATTTCGCGAGCAACGATTTAAATTCGAGATCGCGATAGAGCGCGTAAAGTTTGTCCGTGGGCGGCACGGTATATCGTGCGGCGTCCCAAGGCACCGTCACCGGAAGATCGCGCTTGATCTCCGAGACGTCGCGGCAACGTCGCGCGACTTCTCCGTGTTCGCGCACGAGCGCTTCGAGTTTTGCACTTCCGGCAAGCGCCGGATTCGCGAGCAGCGCATCGAGGGAACCCGCGCTACGAATGAGTTTGCTCGCGGTTTTTTCACCGACGCCCGGGATGCCCGGTAGATTGTCGGACGGATCGCCTTTGAGTCCGCGGTAATCCGGTAATTGTCGCGGATCCAAATCGAAGCGTTCGCGCACCGCCGCCACGTCGTACCGCTTCACGCCGCCCATGCGCGTTCGCACGAGGACCGTCGTGCGCTCGTCCACCACTTGCAAGAGATCGTTGTCGCCCGTAATAACGACCGTCTCCGCCCCGCTTTCTTCCGCTTGCGCGGCGAGCGTCGCGATGATGTCGTCGGCTTCTTCGCCGTCGATCTCGAGCGTCGGAATGTCGTACACCTCGAGAATGTAACGCACGAGCGCGAACTGCGAGCGCAGATCGTCCGGCATCGCTTGGCGCTGCGCCTTGTACGCATCGAAGATCGCTACTCGCGCCGCCGGCAAGCCGCGATCGAAGCAGGCGACGACGTGCGTCGGCGCTTCGTCGACGATTAGCTTGGTCAACGTCGTCGTGAACACGTACGCCGCCTCGATGCGCGTGCCGCGGGTGGTCGTGAGCGGGCGATCCTTCATCGCGAAAAACGCGGCATACACGAGGCCGTACGTGTCGAGCAACATCAGCTTTGCGTTCATCGCACCTCGAAGCTTGCGGAGGCGGCGCCGAGATCGCCGTCGTCTGAAATACGCAAGACGGAGAGTACGAAATGCCCGGGCTCGCTCGGAACGGGGATATCGAGGGCATCGCCTTTGCCGCGGGCGACTTTCCAATAGAGCGTGCGCGGCGCGGCCATTCCGACCGTCGGCAGGCCGCTCGCAACCTTGCGCGGCCGCTCGGCCGCGAAGATGTCGTTCGCCTTGGAACGCGCGGGCGCGACGTACGCGTGCCACTCCGGATCGTCCGTTGCCGGCGCCTGCGTGCTCGAAGCACCCGCGGCGAGTACCTCCGGAGCGTCCTCGAAATACGCGGCCGCGCTTTCCGGGCCGTCGGCTACCCGCACCGCGAACGTCGCGCCGCCCGCGGCCGCCACGCCGTGGAGCGTCGCATGTAACGTCGCGCCCGCGGCATAGGCGCTTCGATCGAGCCGCAGATCCGTAGCCAGGGCTCGGCCGGGCCCGGCGATCGGCACGCCCGTCGCACCGAGTGCGACGGCACCTCGGCGCACGAAGGCGGCCGCCAAATTCACCGGGCCCTCCGGGCTCGCGAGCGCGAGCGTCGCGGACGCCGCTCCGTGCGACACGGGCGCGACTTGCGGCGCGAACCTTCCCGAACTCGCGAGCAACAGAAGCGCGTTACCGCTAGCTCCGGGCGCCGAAGCACGCACGGTGACGCGATCGTGCGGTCCGTAGATCGTCCGATCGGTCGCGAGCGTTACGTCGCTACCGCTCGCCTGGACGCGGCCGGCGAGAGCGCTCGGTTCGACGAGCACGGCGGCCGCATCGAGCGCCCGGCGGCCGGCAAACGTGGTCGAAGCGAGTGCGAGATTGGAGCCGAGGCTCGTCTGCCGGAAGACGGCCTTCGCGCGACCGCGTTTGTCGAGCGTGACGGTTTGCGCGGAAGCGGAAGCTCCGTGGGAAAGCTGTACCCGCACCGCAAGATTCGCGACGGGCGTGCCGGCGGTCGGGTAGAAGCCGCGCACGTCGAAGGCGACCAGCGCCCCGACGTCGGCGCTCGGCTGTTCGGCCGAGAGTGCCAGAGCCACACCCGCGCTCGGGACCACGACGCGCGACGTTGCCGACGCGCCGCTCGCCGTAACGCGCACGCCGTACGTGGAATCGAGGCCGTCGCTCGGCGACTCGAGTGAAACTGCCGCCGCCCCCGCGCTATCGGTTCGCAGGTCGCGCTCGTACACGACGGTCGTGCCCCAACCGGCGCCCGAATCTTGCGCGCCCGGCGGCAGAACGTGCGGGCTACGTACGATCTGCACGTGCATCGCGACTCCGGGCGCGGGGGCGTCGCCGCGTTTCGCCAGGATCTCGAGTGCGACGTCCCGCTCGGGATCGCATGGGCACGAAGAACCGATCGTAAGCGCCACGTCACTCGCCGCATCGACGTGAAGGCTCGTGCCGCCGACGCTTCCCGCGGCGCTCGCGAGTACGGCGTATTCACCGGGCTCCGCACTTACCGGAACGGCCAAATCGCCCGCGAAAGCACCCGCCGGATCCAGGGGAACCACGACCGACCCGAGTGTGGCACCACGCAGGGCGAGCGCGATGCGGGCCGTGCCCGTCGCCCGCCGATACGCGCCCGCATCGCGCCGGCGCGCGAAGCCGACGAAGCGAAAGCGCGTCCCCGCGCGCGCCACGGCGGATTCCAGCCGTATGCCGACGAGGGATGCGGGCGCGGGCGCTTGCGGCAACATCGAAACGAACGCACGTCCGGCGCCGCTTTGGGCGAGCGCGAAGCTCGGCAGCGCGCGCTCGTGCCAAACGATGAGTCCGCTTCGATCGGTCTGCTCGCGCACGAGCCGTAAGCCGACCAAAAAGTCGACGGACATAGCGCCGAGCGGCCGGCCGTCGTGGAGATCGACGCCCCACAACACGAGCCCTTGCGGCCGCTGCGTCACGACGAGTCCGACGTGCGTCCGATTCAGCCACACTTGCTGTACGGCATCTCCGCGGCGGGCCACGATCACATAGAAGCCTTCGCGCGAGCCGAGCGGCACCGGAACGTCATTCGATTCGAAGCGATAGCCGCGGGGCGGCGCGAAACGCCAGCGCACCACGGGGCGCAAGCGCGACGTATCGATCGCGCGCGGCGTTCGATTCTGCCCGGCCACGATAACGTCTGCGGGGTCGACGTCGTATGCCGCAAAATCGACGGGCGCTCCGGAGTACGTATCGAGCCGCACCGTGGTCGGTTTCCACGGCACGTTCGAATCGCGGGCGTAGAGCCCGAAGTAGGCATCCCATTGGTGCTGATCGAGCAACGGCCGCGCGGCGAAGCCGACGCCCGTACCGCATGCGACGACGAGCCAGGCGGCACCGAGCGCGCAAACGGCGCGCGACCGCCTAAAACGTTGCGTCGTAATACAACCGTCCGGCGGTGTTTTGAGGAACCCGAAAACCGACCGTATACTCGTGAGAAGCACCTTGTTGCAGAAGACCTGAGAAATTTTCGATCCCGACGAGTGCCGGACTGCCGGAGTCGGAGCCCAGGAACCGGCGCCGATTCGCATCTTCGAGAACGAAGCGATCGATGCGTGGGGCGAGCGCATACCCCACGTGATTCGTCCACACGAAACGCACGACATAATATTCGTCGCTCGATTGCGCGAGCGCGTCGTTTGCGGAGATCTCGCGCACGTCTTGGATCGCGACGTCGGTACCGGGACGAACGAAACCGGCTGCCGGTTCCGGCATCGCCGTAGGTTCCTTGCAGCCCGCAAGCAGCGCGGCGAGCAGAACGAACCCGGCTGCCGAGCGTTTCACGGAACGCGCGTTCGGCGGTCCGCGCAGGCATCCCCCGCGGTATTGGGTAAGCGCCTTCTATCTTGAATCGCGATTCCGAGCATCCGACGTCGGTCAGGTGCGATGCGTGCGGCCGAGAAGGCGACGCCTCGACAGCACGCTCCAATACGTCTCTTTCGAAAGTTTTCGTGGTGGTCGTCGCGTGCGCGGCGTGCCGCGCTCCGTTCGTCGTGCTTTCGAGAAATTAGTGTTCGCGCGGCCTTCGCGCGCGTTACTCTCCGTGATGCTGTGCGCGTCGCTCGCTTCCGTTGCAAATGCAGCGCCGTCGCCGCAGCCCCGCCGAACCGCACCCGCGGGCGAGCGTTCGTTTCGTCCGCGCGTACCTCGAACGCCCGAACACTCTGAATACGTCGTCGATGTCAATCGCAAAGGCCAAGTGACGCGCGTGCGCTCGGGCAAACCCTCAAGCGACCTCGCCTTCAACACGATGACGTACGGCAACGCATTACAAGCCTTCATACGAACGCCCGACGGGCACGCGCTCGCGGGAATCTACCGCTTATTCTACGACTACACACCGAAAACGAAGAACGTGCACCGCACCGTCGCGTTGATACGCGCGGGCGGCGTCAACGAGAACGCCCTCGGTGCCGTCGATCGAATGACCGCCGACGCACGCAAAGAACAAACCCAAGCCGGCCCTTCGCCGAAGCCACTCCCCGATTTCGAATCGATTGAGAGAAGCCATTAATATGCTCGCCGCAGCCACTCTCGATCCCGTCGATCTGCTCGAGCGAACGGGGCACGCGCTCGCGTTCGCGCCCGGAGCATTGCCGCCGATGGCGCTACGGCGCATCGTCGAAGCGGGTCGGCTCGCGCCGTCGCTCTACAATACGCAGCCGGTCCGCTTCGTCGTCATCCGCGAGCGCGAAGCGTACGAAACGTTTCGCCGAGCGTGTAATAAATCGCGCGATACGTTCGTCAAGGCGCGCAAAGTTTTCGCGACGGTTAATAAGCGCTTGAATAATCCTGCTTTCGTGGCCGGTATCAATCGTCAGTTGACGGGAGACGTGTTGCCCGCAAACGGTTACGCGATCGTCACCCTGTATGACGACGGCTTAAGCGAATCCGTCGAAGCGTGCGCGTGCGCGCTGATGGCGATGCAACTCGAGGCGACCTCGCTCGGCCTTGCGAGCGCGTTTTCCAGCTGGGCCCGCGGTCTCGCATTTCAAAAAGAGATGCTCGCTTTTTTGAACGTGCCGAAAGGCTTCAAGATTTTTACGAGTCTCGTCGTCGGAAACGCCGTCGAGCCGCTTCGGAACGCGCAAAAACAGCGTCAGCCCTTCGACGACGTCGTTTCGTGGCTTTGATGCCGCGCGATCCCAAAGATTTCGACGTGATGAAATGGTGGCTGCGTAGCCGCGACGGCGTAGATGACGCGGTCGACCGCGATATCGCCCGCAGTTGTTCGACGAAAGACGGCTATCGCAGTGAAGAGGAAGCCCGCGCGCACGTCGCTATGAACGGCATGTCGGGCGCCCTCTTCACGTATCGCTGCACGTATTGCGACGCTTGGCATTTAACGCGCCGCAGGACGTGAGCGACGCGCGAGAGCCTACTGCGAAGTTCCGGTCGGGTTCGCGTTCTTAATATCGCCGCAGGCGACGTAGGTCTTGGCTTCAGGAACCGATTTGTGAACGTTGATCGCGTACTGCCCGCTCTCCAACTGCGCGAGCGTCACGCCCGTGAGCGTCGTCGTCGAAACGCCTTTGGCCGCGCCCATCGAATTCGTGCCCTTCGTAACCGGCGTTAGCGGAAACGCGGGAGCCGGGTCGAGCTTCGCACACGAGCCTTTGTGAATGTGCGCCGGCTGCGGCGAATCCGGTGCCGTATCGGTCATGACCGCTACGACGACGCCCTTTTTCGTCTGGCTGAGCGTAACCATACCCGTCTCGTTCGAACCGTTCTGGGGCACGAGCGTTACCGTGGCTTGCGACTCGGCCGCGCCTCCCGTCGCCGTGCCCGCGCCACCCATCGTTCCCATGCCGCTCCCCATCGGGGCGGGCGACATCATCGGCGCGGACGACATCATCGGTTCGGGCGAGCTCATCGGCTGAGCTAAAGCGGCTCCTCCGAGAGCCAGCGTAATCGGAATAGCGAATAGTGCTGAGCGGCGCATGATGCCTTTCTAGATAGCGATGCGACTTTACCTATTTCCAAATCGGCGGCGGTGAATCGACGCCGCACCAAACTCTTTCGCGCGTTGCCGGGGGGGCGGGCTTCAACGGCACGGCGTCGCACGTTCGTGCATGCACGATAGCGCACCGAAGCGTCGACCGTTTTTCCTAAGTCCGCTTCGAAGCCGCCTCGTCGCCTTCGGTTCGTCGATCGGGACCGGTGCGCTCGTTATGCTCGCGGCCCCGCACTGGCTGCACGGCACGATTCGCACGGTCGCCGCATACGATAGCGGGAGCGTCGTGCTCCTCGGAGTCTTCTGGTTTCTCGCGATGCAGGCCGATCCGCACTCGACGAACGCTCGAGCGAGCGCAGAAGACCCTCCCCGCAATGCGGTGCTCGGCGTCGTTCTCTCGAGCGTGGCGGTGGCACTCTGGGCCGCGATCACGATTCTCGGACGCGGTCCGAGCGTCGCGACGCCGCACGAGAAGGCTCTCGATTACGGTTTCGGCATCGCCGCGGTCGTGCTCGGTTGGACCGTAATCCACACCATGTTCACGTTTCGGTACGCACATCTATTCTATTACCGAGATGCGGACGACAACGAAGGGGAGCACGGCTTGATCTTCCCCGGGACCGCCGAACCCAACGACTTCGACTTCGCCTATCTTTCGTTCGGCATCGGCACGACGTTTCAAGTAGCGGACGTTGTGATTACCGATCGCGGCGTACGGCGCGTGGTTCT
>CAXTIY010000182.1:0-6999 GCA_964244215.1 uncultured bacterium | reverse complement strand
TCTTCCACCGCCGAATCGACTTGCAGCGCGTCGCCTTCCATGCGATAGCCCCAACCCTTATCGAGATACTTATTCACGCGATTCACTTCGTTATTTACGCCGATCGGCGAGTATTTAAGATTGCCGAAATACTCATCCGCCGGCGCCGTGCGCGTCAAGCGTAGCTCGCGCGGCGTGGCACTGACGCGCGCGATTAACTGGAGGCCGGGCGTGTGCTCCCTGCGATATTTGATCGCCCGCGCCGCCGCACGGTCGGCGTCGGTGAAGCCGGGATCGGCGAGGGCGCTCGCTGCGATCGAGAACATCTCTCCGTATTCGGGATCGGGCACGCGCGTGAGCGGCGTCTCGGGATCCGCAGCGTGTTGCAAGAGACTCGAACGGTACGTGGCGTCCTTGGTGAGATAGTAGGCACGCACGTCGGTTACGAGGAGCCGCACGCGCGCATCCCCGTCGCGCGCGAACGCGCGCACGTTCGCGATCGCATCTTCTTCGGCTTGCTTCGCGAGCACGCTCGGGCTTTGCTGCCCCGCATCGAGCCGTTGCGCGAGCGCGCTCGCGGCCGCCTGATGTTCCTGGTCGCCGTTCTTTGCGACGTAGGCCGCCGCTTCGTTTACGTACCAAAGCGCCGCGTCGTTACTCGTGAGCGGATTATAATGTAATTGCGTCGCAACATCGACCGCGAGCGAGGCGACCTGCGCGTAGTTCGGATCCGTCGGCCGAAACAGCGAATAGGCGCGTCCCGCATCCAAGATCGTCGCTTGGTAATAGAGTTCGCTCTCGAAGGGCCACTTCTTGGTCACGCCTTCGTCGTAAGCGTGACGCATCTGCGTGTAGAGCTGCGTCGGATCGGTCTCGATCGCCGCGCGCGCGGGCGATAGCGAACCGAGTGAGAAGACGCAAGCCGCGGCGAGTGAGAGTAGCTTACGCGAGTCCGGAATCATCGAGCACCTGGTGGAGGTTGTTGGAGAGCAGCGCGTTCTTGATTTCGCGGGCGATCCGCCGCCCCGTCGACATCGGCTCGCTGTAGTTGAGATACGAATAGGGAGAGCCGTCGATGAAGGGATTGGTTCCGGCGACGATGCGCGCGGATATTTCCATGATCGAAAACTTCGCTTCGGGCGTGATGATCGTCTCGATGCAGAACGCACCGAAGAGCCCCTTCGGGCCGCAGATCTCCTGGCTTACCCGGACGACGTCTTCGCCCATTCGATACGCTTCGGCAAGCATCGATTCGCGCAACACGAGTGGGGAATTCCCGACCACGACGTAGCTCGGCTCGATATTCATATCCCCTTGGGCGGCGGCGGGAATGCGGCCGAGCGAATCGACGTTCGTCTCGTAGCGCCGGTCCATGCTCATGATCTCGAGCTTACCCGTGAGCGGCGAATAAAAATAGTGGATATAGGCCGGCACGCCGATTACATACTCTTGCAAGATGTAATTCTGACGTGCGAGTTGCTCCGCACGCAGTTCGAAATCGTGGGCGTTCCGTAAGAAGAGATAGCCCTTCCCGCCTTGCGCGCCGTACAGCTTGACGATTACGGGCCGGTCGATCTCGGCGCCGGTCTTGAATTGCCGCGGCACCGTGAGATTCGCGCGCGTAAGCCACTGGCGCTGTAATTCGCGGCTCGCTTCCCAATCGAGTACGGCCTTATTGCCGAAATACGGAATCGTCATTCGCTTGTGTTCTTCGAGCGACAGATACGCGACGAACGAGCCGTGCGGCACGATCACGATTTTGCGCTTCTCGAGTTCGGGCACGAGGTCCATGAACTGCCCGTAGTGATCGATGCCGATCACTTCATCGACGAATGCGTACGAACGGTACAGGCGTTCGGTCTCGCGATTGGCGATGGCGAGCGTCCGGAAGCCTTCGTCGTGCGCGCCCTTGAGGATCTGCAACGCTGAGTGCGAACCGAGCGTCGCGATCGTGTAGAAATCGCTCGACTTTCCCTGAGCGGGGGTGAGCAAAAGCTCGGGTGCGATCATGCCGTCGTCGCTTTCTGAAAGGCGGGATTACAAAGTAATTCGGTCGCTCGGCGCACGATCTCGGGCCCCGCGGGCGAACCCGCCGCATCGTAGAGTCGCCACGCGACGGCCCGCGTCACCCGGCGTACGCCCGGCAGCGCGCGGCCCGCAATGCGAAGCGGCTCCTCCGGCGTTCCGAGTACGGCCGCCTCGGCCGAGCCCTCGAGCGTTTCGACCCAAACTTCGCCCGCGAGCGGCCCGCTTTCCTCGCGCAAACGTAGCGCGTGCTTGTTCGGATTAAAGACGGGTTCGAGGGTGCGAAACGTCGCGGCGAGCCCTTCGGCCACAGCATCGTCGACCGTGCAGCGATAGAGATCGGCGCGCTCGAGGGCGGCCGCCGGAACGCCGAGCCGCTGCAGCGTTGCGAGCGCAGTCCTCGCCTCGTTATCGGGAATTGTCAGCACGACTTCGATGCAACGTCCCACGCTCACGCCGCACCACACGCGTGCGCGAGTCCGGCGAATAGCGCGATTCCGCCCGAAGTCGCAAGCATCGCCGCGGCGTTTCCACGCGCGCGTTCGCGCTGCTCGCCGCGCCGCATGTAGGTCCAGGCGTCGCGTTCGGGATGCGGCATGAGCGCGAGCACGTTGCCGCGCGCGTTGACGAGCGCGGCCGCGCCGAGCGCCGACCCGTTGGGAACGTTACCGGCGTTGCCGGCCGCATCGCAATAGACGAACGCGACGCGGCTCTCGGCCTGCAAACGCTCGAGCACCTCGGGATGCGCCGCGAGGCGCCCTTCGCCGTGCGAGGCCCAGGCGGGCAACACGGTTCCCGCGGGCAGGCTCGCCGTGATCGCACACCGCTCGGGCTCGATCGCGAGTTTGACATGCACGTGCGTCGAACGATATCTGCCTTGCGGAGCGTTGCGCGTAAAGCCGGCTTGCGGGATCAGGGCATCGTCGAGTCCCGGTGCCAAGCCGGCCTCGAGCAAGATTTGTGCTCCGTTGCAGATGCCGAGAACGGGCTTGCCCGCAGCCGCGCCTTCGCGCACCGCCGTCATCAAACGATCGTGGGCCGCGATCGCGCCCGCCCGCACGCGGTCTTCGTACGCGAAACCGCCGGGCAATACGTACGCATCGAGCGCGCGCACGTCGCCCAGTGCGGCGTTCCAATGCACGAGCGACGCGTCGAGCCCGACCGCGCGACACGCACGCAGCGTTTCGTCTTCGCAATTCGTTCCGGGAAAGACGAGCACGCCGACGCGGCCGCTCATGCGTGAGCGTCGCCGGCGACGGTATCGGCGTAGAAATCGCGCAGCGGCGCGCTCCACGCCTCGTGCAGCGCGCGCAAGCCCGTCTCGAAACCGTGCACGCAACGCAACACGGGATCCGCGATCGTCTCGCCGATGCGCGCCACCGTCGCGCCGTGACGCGTACAGAGCGCTTCGAAGGCGGCGGCGGATTTGGTTTCGATGATGAAGCTGCCGGATTCGGCAAAGGCCGTGCGCTCTTCGCAAGCAACGTCGAGGGAGATACCGACCTCGAGGTTCGCCGCGAACGCCATCTCGGCGAGCGCCACGAGTAAGCCGCCGTCGGAAACGTCGTGCGCCGCGAGTACGAGGCCCTCCGCGTGTGCCGCAAGTAGCGCCGCGATCTCGCGGCGCGCCGCATCGTAATCGATCTCGGGCAGCTGTTCTTGCGCGAGCCCCATAATCTCGGCGTACACGCTACCGCCGAGGTTCTGCGGCGACCGGCCCAAACGGTACAGTACCGAACCGATACCTTTGAACGGCAAAGTGGCGCCGAGCGAAATATCCGCGAGCGTTCCGACGCATGCGACGATCGGGGACGCCGGAATGGCGCGCCCGCCCGCGGATTGATTGTAGAGGCTCACGTTACCGGAGACGAAGGCCACGCCGAGCTCGCGCGCCGCAAGCGCGAGGCCGTCGACGCCCGCGACGAATTCGCCGAATTGCTTGGGATCTTCCGGGTTTCCGTAGTTGAGGCAATCGGTTAGGCCCGCGGGCGTCGCGCCGACGGCGACGACGTTGCGAATCGATTCCAGTACCGCGTGTTCGGCGGCACGCCCGGGTTCGAGCGCACCGTAACGCGGGTTTCCGTCGACGGCGAGCGCGCATGCCAGGGGCGAGCCCGGGACGGGAACGATGACGCCCGCATCGGCATAACCGCACGGCACGGACGTCGTGCCGCGCACGACGGAATCGAAACGTTCGAAGATCGCGGCGCGCGAACACACGTCCCGGTGTGCGAGCACGCGGAACAACATCGAGAAGACCGCTTCGTCCGTGGTCGGTTCGTCCCGGGCGACGCGCGGCGAGACGGCGGCCGGGAGAGGCGCCTCGACCGCACGGTCGTACCGAATGTCGCCCGTCAAGAAATCGATCGGAACGTCCATGACCGTTTCGCCGTGTTGCCGCAACACGTAATTGCGTTCGGCCGTTACCGTTCCGATAACGGCCGCTTGCGCGCCGCGCGCAATCTCGGATAGCGAAAATTCTTCGTTGTAAATCGCGAGTAGAACGGGCGTGAAATCCGGCGGCACCACCCACGTGAGCCGCTCTTGCGTTTCGCCGACTGCAATTACGGCGGCCGGTAGACCGTCTTGGGACGTCGGACAGCGATCGAGATCGACGACGGCGCCGAAACCGCCGCTCGAGGTGAGCTCCGCGGTGCAACCCATAATGCCGCCCGCACCGAGATCTTTGAAACCGACCGTTAAGCCGCGCTCCGCGATTACGTAGAACGCGCGATACGACGCGCGCATCAAAACGTTTTTTAGAAACGGATCGGGAACTTGCACGGCGCCCTTATTCTGTTCGGCGTCCGCGCCGTCGAGAACGAGTGACGAAAACGCGGCACCGCCGAAACCGCTGCGATCCGTAGCTTTGCCGACCAGAACGATATCCCAGCCGGCGGCATTCGGCGGCGCGTACGAATGAACGATCGCCGATTACTCGATGAGGCCGAGCGCGACCACGTTCACGAGACAATTGTCGCGATACCCTTCGTGAATGTAGACGTCGCCCGCGATCGTCGGCACCCCGATCGCGTTCCCGTACGCCGCAATACCGTCGACGACGCCTTGCGCGACGTAACGGCAATGCGGATCGTCCTGCGGTCCCAAGCGCAGCGGGTCGGCGAGCGCGATCACGCGCGCGCCCATGCACAGCACGTCTCGTACGATGCCGCCGATGCCGGTCGCCGCGCCTTCGAAGGGGACGACTTGTGACGGGTGATTGTGCGACTCGTGCGCGATCACGATGCCGTAGTGCTTGCCTTCGAAATCGCCGAGATGCACGATGCCCGCGTCTTCTTGCGGACCTTGCATCACGGTCGGACCCTCGACCGGTAAGCGTTTAAGATAATGGCGCGAGCTTTTGTACGAGCAATGCTCGCTCCACTGCGCATCGAACGCGTGCGCTTCGACGAGCGAAGGATCCCGACCGAGCGTCGCCGCAATGCGGCGCACCTCGTCCGTCTTGAGTGCGAGACCGTGCGCGCGCAGCGTTCGTTCGAGTTCCGCGTCATCCGACATGCCGGTAACCGGAAGCGTCGCGAGATGCGCGGCGGTTTTAGCCAAGCTGCGCCTGCGGCGGCGGTGCGTTGAGCTGGGCGTCGGCGTGTAAAACGGCGGAACGGGCGTTGGCTTGTACGAGCAATACGCGGCCGAACATCACCGTATCGTCGAGCGCGAGCGTCTTTGCGACGACGAGCCCGAGCTCGTCGGAATCGAATTCCGTCGCATCGAAAACGGGTGTCGGCGTTGCCGCCGCAAGCATCGCCGCGAGCTGCGGGCCCGACGCGACGTACACGATGCGCGTGAAACTCGCATCGAGCTGCTGAACCGCTTGTAAGACGTAACCCGGCACCAGATGCGTCGAGACGATACGTCGTAACGCTTGCAAACCGAACGTCTGCATGGCGCGCCCCGCATCTTCGATGATCGGCAGGCTGTCCGGACCATCCGCTACGAGCGCGACCATGCCGGGCCGCAACATCGGAAAACCGCCGACCATCTCCGCGACGAGTTCGTAATTTTCGCGGACGCGTTCTAAATCTGCGGGCGTCACGGAATCGAGATTACGATACGCCTGCTTATCGAGCATGAGATCTTCGCGGCCTTGCGGCCAGATGCGCCACGAATCGTTATCGATCACGTCGGCGATCACGAGATTGCCGCGGCCTTCACCGCTTTGGATGCGACCGAATTCGATTTTCAGATCGACGAGCAGCGTTTCGCGACGGCGCCAGGCGTGCGCGAGGATTTCGAAGGTGATGCGCGCGATTTCGCTCATCGCGCCGATCTCTTGCGCCGAAGCGAGTCCCTGGTGCACGATATCGTCCGGTTCGATCAGCGGATCGTGGTTCGCATCGTCCTTGAAGAAAAACTCGACCATGCGCGGCACGAGAATAGCGCCGCGTGCGATGCCGGGTTTGCGCCGCACGAGCGACCCCGCCGCCACGCCGCGCACGACGACCTCGAGCGGTATCATCGAGCAGCGCCGCACGAGCATCTCGTTATCGTCGTCGTCTTCGCCGCCGGAGAGATAGTGCGTGGGTAAGCCGCAAAGGTTCAGCAGCCGGAAAACGCGCGCCGCCGTCTTTGCGGCGATGCGCCCTTTGCCCGCGATCTCGTCGCGGCGGGCGCCGTCGCCCGCGGTGATGTTGTCGAGCGCCGCAACGATCAGGACGTCCGGCTGGCCGGGCTGCTCGTAGAGCGCCTTCGTCTTGCCGCGCGTGACTTCGAGGCCTTTGTTCACGATGCGCTTTCGGCGAGCGTACGCGGGACGGGGAAGGGCGGCAGCGTCTTTACGCGGTCGGCGAGAGCGCGGGCGCGCTCGGGCGCATCGCCGATGTGGTCGGTCGGGTCGAGTAGCAAACGGATCTCCGCAGGGTCGAGCAGACTCGTGAGCCGGTCGTCGTCGACGAGCAGGTCCGCGAGCGGGTTGTCACCGCCGGCTGCGAGCCGGTCGTACGCGCGCATGGAAGCGTCGCGGATCGACTCGTGCAG
>CAXTIY010000181.1:0-7045 GCA_964244215.1 uncultured bacterium | reverse complement strand
TTGCGTCGCCTTGAGCAGCATGAGCGTTTGGCGGTCGAGCACGATGCTCTCGCTCGCGGCGTATCTCTCCCCGGGCTCAACCTGCGTGCGACGCGTATCGAACAACACTTCCCAATGCTCGAGCCCGTGCACCTCGGGCAGCGTGATTTCGACGCCTTCCACGTGGCAGTTTAGGACGAGGAGAAAGCTATCGTCGACGATCGGTTCGCCGCTTCGATCGACATCGTTTATCGTTTCACCGTTGAGGAACAGCGAGATGCTTTTCATCCACGGCTGGTTCCAATCGTCGTCGGTCATTTGAAGACCGTCGGCACGAACCCAAACGACGTTTTCCGCTTCGTCGTATTTGATGTTCCGGTCTAGAATAAACTTGCGCCGATGCAGATTGGGATGCGCGCGCCGGAAGGCGATCAATTGCGACGTGTAGTCGAGCAGGCTGCGGCGACGGTCGTCGAGCTCCCAATCGAACCAGCTAATCGCGTCGTCTTGGCAATACGCGTTGTTGTTACCGTGCTGCGTGCGCCCGAGTTCGTCGCCGCCGCATAACATCGGGACGCCCTGCGAGAAAAAGAGCGTCGCTAAAAAATTACGCTTTTGCCGCTCGCGAAGTTCGCTGATTTCGGGATCGTCCGTCGGCCCCTCGGTGCCGAGGTTCCACGAATCGTTATCGTTCGCGCCGTCGTTGTTATCTTCGCCATTGGCTTCGTTGTGTTTTTCATTGTAGCTCACGAGATCGTGGAGTGAAAAGCCGTCGTGCGCGACGATGAAATTAATGCTCGCAGAAGGCCGGCGGCCGTCTGCCTGATAGAGATCGCTCGAGCCGGTAAGGCGATAGGCGAGTTCCGCGACCTGGCCGTCTTCGGCTTTCCAGAATTTGCGTACGGTGTCGCGGTATTTACCGTTCCACTCCGCCCAGAGAACGGGGAAGTTGCCGACTTGATAGCCGCCGTCGCCGACGTCCCATGGTTCTGCGATGAGTTTGAGCCGCGAGAGAATTGGATCTTGATGGATGATGTCGAAAAACGCCGATAGCTTATTGACTTCTTTGAGTCCGCGCGCGAGTGAGGACGCCAAATCGAACCGAAATCCGTCGACGTGCATTTCGACGGCCCAATAGCGCAGACTATCCATAACGAGTTTGAGGACCTGCGGATGCCGGACGTTGAGCGTGTTGCCCGTGCCCGTGTAGTCCATATAGAAACGCTTATCGTCTTCGACTAAGCGGTAATACGTCGCGTTGTCGATGCCTTTGAAATTCAGCATCGGGCCCATGTGGTTGCCTTCGGAAGTGTGGTTGTACACGACGTCGAGGATAACTTCGATGCCCTCGCGATGCAGCGCTTTTACCATCTGCTTGAACTCGGCAATCTGTCCGCCCTTATCGCCGGACGACGCGTAACGCGCTGCGGGCGCGAAGAAGTTCGTCGTATTGTAGCCCCAGTAATTGCGCAAGCCTCTATCGACGAGGCTTTTGTCGTCGAGGAAATCGTGAATCGGCAGTAACTCGACGGCCGTAACGCCGAGCGTTTTAAGGTGTTTAACGGAGGCGGGCGCGGCGAGTCCGAGATAGGTTCCACGCAATTCGGCCGGCACGTCGGGATTACGCACGCTGAAGCCCTTCACATGGACTTCGTAAATGATCGATTCGCTTAGCGGCGTATTTGGCGCTCGATCGCCTTCCCAATCGAAATACGGATTACCGACGATACTTTTGGGCACGCCCCAAGCGTCGTCGGTCGAGTCGACCGCACGGTCTTCAGCTTCATTGCCGAGTTCGTAGGGGAAGATGGCGGCGTTCCAATCGACCGCGCCGCAAATGGCGATCGTATATGGATCGATGACCAGTTTTGCCGGGTTGCAGCGAACGCCGGCCTCGGGCTCATACGGTCCGTGGACGCGATAGCCGTAGAGTTGGCCCGCGGTAACGCCCGGTAGATACGCGTGCCAAACGAAGGCCGTCACCTCGCGCAATTCGACGACTTCAGGTTCGCGATCGTCGTGGGCTTCGAAGAGACAGAGTTCGATCTTTTGCGCCGCTTCAGAATAGAGCGCGAAGTTAACGCCGGAGCCATCCCATGACGCGCCGAGAGGATACGATCGGCCGGGCAGGATCGTGCGTGGCAAGTTGGATTCATTCCTATCATAGAAATAAGGGGTGAGAACGTATTCGACCGTAACGTAGCGATGAGGCTACGCTCTTTAGCGTCCTATACCCGCGAAACCGCACCTACGCGACGGCTCCCTCCCGATTCATCACGCGGCGCTCGATAGAGAAACGCCGTGTGTAGTTTTAGTCGGGACTTCGGTAGACCAGGGGCGCGATGTCGTCCGTAAACGCATCGCCGTCATGTAGGCGATCCCAGCCGGTGCGCCGCGCATGTTCCACATGTCCATCCGCCGCGGACGTCCGAAAACGCGCGTCGGCGTCGATCAAATGGATGGCGAACGCGCGGCGGGAGCGTGCTTCCCGGTTGCTCGGAGCGCCATGCAGCGTTTCGTAGTGATGCACCGCGACGTCACCGATGTCGAGCGCGGAGGTTGCGACACGAAAGCGCAACGGAATAAGCGTTTTCTCGAGCCGGTGAAGCGGCCGGCGATTGCGTTCGCGCTGCGAACGCGAAGCGTATCGCAACGGACTCAAGCTCAAGGGCGTATCTTGCAACGGGATCCACATCGTGATTGCCCCAATTCCGGCGAACGACCAGAAATCGCTATCGCGATGCCACGGCGTCGGGCCGTGCTCGCGGCTTTTATCGAGAGCGACGTCGTGGATGAGACGAATACCCTTCGCGCCGATTAATTCGGCAGCGAGCGCTCCGAGTCGCGGATCGAGCGCGAACGCCGCGACCGCTCGAGACTGACGCCACAAAAATGCATCGCGTGCGAGCTGCTCGTCGGCATCACCCGCGAGACGTTCGGCAATGTGGTGAGCCTCGACGAGTGCGGCATCGAGTCGCTCGATCTCGACTGCGCTGTAGACGGCGCGCAAACGCACGTGCCCGTCGCGTCGAAATGCGAGCACGTCGGCGTTGGAGAGCGGCGTCCTTGCCTGGGTGATCTCGGTGTCGATGAAGTGTTCCCGTTGTGCTCCGGCTGTTTAGGCGATTAATGTGCCTATCGGCCGGCCTTGTGGTAAGACGAGCGAGAACGAGACTCGCGGCTCTGTATAGCGTTCCTCGTCACTGAATTGGCGGAGAACCGTCCGCATGCTCGAAGGACGGCTGCGCGACGGCGGGCAAGCAATTACCGCGTCGCTCGAAGCCTGCCTGGGATTGTACGAGTCTGGTGGCTCGCTCGGTCTTCAAAACCGTTGAGGCCTCCGCAATGGGGCTGGTAGGTTCGATTCCTACACTTTCCCGCCGATATCAAAAAAGCGCGTGCCTATTGGGATCGCGGGCGAGTGGGTTCCGAAAAACCAACTACGACCCGCTAACGAACCCCGACGAGGCCCGACGTAGCCCGACGCCCGCTACGCGGCGGGCTCGGTCTTGGGGGCGACGGTCCCCGCAATGTAGGCCTCGAACGCGCTCGTTGCCGCGCGCTTGGTCTTGCTCAACTGGTGGATGTAGATTTAGTTCGTGGTGGCGAGGCTCGAATGGCCGAGCGACCTGCTGACGGTCAAGGGGTCGATGCCCGCCGCGAAGCTCATGGTCGCAAACCGGTGCCTGCAATCGTGCAGCCGAATCGCCGAGAGGTTATTGCGCTGGCGCATCCGCGTGAACAACCTGCTCGACTCGTTCGGGTCCTACATGTGCGCCTGCGGACCGTCGTCCCACACGTACTCCAGCGGTTCGCTCGCATTTGCGGGGATGAGCTTCACGCGCTTGTCGCCCCGGTCGAACACGTAGCTATCGGCGTCGCCGAGCCGCAAGTCATCGCACCGCTTCGCCTGTTCCTCCCTATGCTTCTTGAGCACCGCGATCACAAACGGGCGAGAAACTCGGTGCGCTTCGAACCGTCGTTCTTCGGCGATTTGATGAAGACTTTGCCGCGAAGATTCGCCGCCGCGCGCTGCACCTTCACCGCGCCCGCAACCAAGTCTACATCGGTCTAGCGCAGCGCGCAGGTCTCGCCCCGCCTTAGCCCGGTACCGATTTGAAAGGCAACGATGCTTCGAGTTTCGGTTCCGGTGACGGCAGCGAGCAGAAGCTGCACGTTCGGTAAATCGACGTCGACCCGCTCGAAGTGCTGGAGTTTGGCGGGTTCGATATTGCCCGCGACGTTCTCGACCACGAGCTTCTTATCGCGGCCCAGCGCAGCGACGCGCTAATCCCAATCAAGAGATTGCGTTTGGTCTGGCTGCTTAGGGGTTTGCCGCGCCGCTTCGTGCGCGTCGGTGAGGTCGCGCAGTTTCATCTTGCCGATCACGGGGCGCCCGTCCCCGCCAAAATATCGCCTGTACCACTCGACCGTGGTCGGCTCTTTCGTTTCTTCCTTCGCCTTCAAGAAGCGGTCCAGCATCTCGTCGACCGTGATGGCCTCCTGCTGCTTGTCGTCACCCGCTACGTTCATGGTTGCGACGCGGGCTTAATGCGTTAGGGCGTGGAGTGCATCGTTCGCTTCTTTCATCGTTGCGACGCGCTCGTACTTGCGCGCCCTCGGTAATTTGGGCGTGAGGCACGCCACGCTAACCTCATACTTGCCCCCGGGTGTTTTGTGAATACCGCCGCTACCCCGTGGGCGGCGCTTCGCCGATCTCCGGGCTACTTCGACCGGTTACGAGGTGCAACTCGACTCCGTCGGCGCGAAGTTGCTCCGAATCGCGGTGACACTCGCCGTCGACGGTTGCTACATTACCGCGCCGTCACGCGAAAGGATGGGTTCGGTTAAGGTTCCGAGCAGCAACGCAAGCTCGGGATTTGCGCGGCCGACACCGCCCGCTTCGATCGCGGCGCCGTCTCGATGGACGCACGTGAGCCGAAGCGCCGTAGAAACGCCAGTAGTGCCGATGCGAGGGTGCTTGTATAGTAGCGGCAGCCTTTCCGACGACGAAATGCTGCGGCACTCCTCGCTCTTTCTTAGCATATACCTATGTTGAACGTTCTGATGCTGCTTCGGCGAATGCGGGCGAAAGCAAAGTAGGAAGAGCGAGTCAAACCCAACCCTACGAGCGCCGCCGACAGTAGCTGTCGGGCGGAGGACCGTCCGTTGCCCGACCAGCCTGCCGATGTCTAGCGCCAACGCCGTAGCCTGGCCACACCTCGTAGACGTCCTCGCCGCTACGGCGCGTTCGGTTTCATCGAAAACGAGCCACCGGCCGGAATCGCCGCGTCGTATCCGTTCCCGATAATCTGCCCCGCGTCGTTGATGCCCGCAGCATGGGTGATTGCCCAGCCAGAGTTCGGCGCGAGCAGCGAGTTTAGATCATACGAGTTTCCGTTCACGTAGAGAAAGGCCGTGCTGCCGCTACTGGTGACTATGTCGCCGACGACTTCATCGCTCGCATTTATAGCGTAGGCGACTGCGTTGCCGGCTGTTTCACCCGGCGGCCGCGGCAAGTACGTGACACGATTGTTCTTATAAAGAAATGCTTGGCTGCCCGCGTTGCCGACGACGTCGCCGTGAACATTGATCGCTTGAGCAGATGAACTCACTCCGGCCGCAGCGACCGGAATTACCTGCGCGGCGGCATTTTCGAAGAATCTCACGGCACGACCGCCGGCCCCTTTGGGCAGTATCGCAAAGCCGACGATCTCGCCCGCGTCGTTAATCCCTGTGGCGGTACCGACCCACGAGGTGTTTTTCGGCGGCAAGAGCGGCACGCGATTTAAGTAGCCGTTGGCCCGGAGGCTGTAAGCGGCGGCATACGTTCCTTTCGCTCCTCCGTTATCTTGGCCGACCGAGACGTTGGCGTCGTTGATGGCGAGGGCGAAACTGCCGAAGTCGTTGGCACCGTAATAAAAGAGCCGACCGCCCGGTGTCCATGCCTCGTTCCCCTTATATTCGCCCTGCCCGTAATAACTATAATACTGTCCGGCCGAATATCCGAGCCGGTTTATCGCGTACGGGTATGCACCGCTAGGATCCAAATAGCCATCTTCAGAGCCGGATGCGACGAAGATGTCTGCTACGATACTGCTATCGTTTATAATGAGCGATACGTCTTCCCCACTTCCATAACCAAGGTCGATGCATCCGCAAAGATTTACGTAGGTGATGAGTCCGGAATCGTTGATCGCAAGCGGATAACCGGCGTTGGGCGCGTCCGTAAAACCGGTTTCCGCGATCGGCGCCAAGTCCGTGATCGCGTATGACGTGCCGGCGAGCGACGTCGCCCGCGAGCGGACGGCGACGGTCATCGCCCGCGCAATCCGCGCGGGATGGTACAGTGCACCGAAAAGCCGGTCGTAGACGACGCCGTCGTAGGAGTAAGCATAAGCGGGCGGTTGCTGCATCCGGGCGATGCCTCTAACGGTCGCCGCGCCCGCGGGCGTTACGCTGCTTAAGCCTATCGCCAAGGTAACAGTGGCGGAGACGGATCGAGCTGCCGCCTGCAGTCGTTTTTGAGTCGGCGAGACAGGCGTGTGACGGCCCCGATTCCAGATACCGATGGAGTTGTGCACGATTCTCCTTACGTCGTTGAGCGTGGCAACCATCGTCGATCAGCGGGAGTCTTCGTGCGCGCGCCGGGCTACGTGCGATCGGCTCGTGATCTCATCGCGCGGGCACATGCCCGAATCTGTCGTCAAAAGTGGCAAAAGCGGTTCAATCGGTTAAAAAGGACGTCTGCGTGGACGTGTCTTAGCGTCTTTGCATTTCACATCCTCGCGAGCTCCGATTACCCGTCACCTAAGTCGCCACGGCGGCTCCAGTCGTCTCCGTTGCTGTAATAATCGCCGTTGCGGTAAACACCGACGGCGTAAGGGAAATCTTAGGTGTTGCCGTTGGGCCAAGCGAAGCCGAGCCCTTCTGGACCACCTTCTTACGAAGCCTCAGGGACCGCGGTTTACGCGGCGTCAAGCTCGTCATTTCCGACGCGCATCTTGGCCTGGTCAGCGCCAATTCGTTCTCGCGCTTATCAACACCGCATTCGCCCAAGACGATT
>CAXTIY010000180.1:0-7068 GCA_964244215.1 uncultured bacterium | reverse complement strand
CGGCTCGAACGGCGCGTACGCGGCGAAGACCGGTTGGGACCCGTGCACCGGGCTCGGCACGCCCGACGGCGTCAAAGTTATTAGCGCCTTAACGAAGCGAACGCTTAACGCTTAACCGACGGCGAGGGCGATGCGAAGCGCAGCGCCCGTCGCGCGTTGGACGTCTTCGGCCGAGACACCGGGGGCGCATTCGCGTAGCACGAGTCCGCTCGGCTCCACATCGAGCACGGCGAGATCGGTTACGATGCGATGCACGACTCGCGCTCCGGTTAGCGGAAGCGTGCAGTGCTCGACGATTTTGTGCGTGCCGTCTTTTGCGACGTGTTCCATCATCACGATGACGCGCTTCGCGCCGTGGACGAGATCCATCGCGCCGCCCATCCCCTTGATCATCTTGCCCGGAATCGTCCAATTCGCGAGATCGCCGTTCTGGGCGACTTGCATGGCACCGAGTATCGCAACGTCGATATGCCCCCCGCGAATCATGCCGAACGAATCGGCCGAATCGAAGAACGCGGAACCGGGCAGCACCGTAACGGTTTCTTTGCCCGCGTTGATGAGATCGGGATCTTCCTCGCGTTCGTAGGGATAGGGGCCCATGCCGAGGATGCCGTTCTCGCTCTGCAAGATGACGGTTGTTCCCGGATCGATGTAATTCGGAACCAGCGTCGGCAATCCGATGCCGAGATTAACGTATTGGCCGTCGCCGAGTTCGCGCGCCACTCGCGCGGCCAGTTCGTTTCTCGTTAGCGCCATCGCTTTAATTCCCGTGCTTTCTCGTCGTCGTGCGTTCGATGCGTTTGCCTTCTTGGCCGACCACCACGACGCACTGCACGAAGATGCCCGGCGTATGCACGTCTTGCGGATCGATGTCTCCGGGCGAAACGAGTCGCTCGACTTCGGCGATCGTTATCTTTCCGGCCATCGCGCACAGCGGATTAAAATTACGGGTGGATTTATCGTAGATGAGATTGCCGTGACGATCGCCGACGCTCGCGCGCACGAACGCGTAATCGCAAACGATGCCTTCTTCCATTACGTATTCGCGTTCGCCGAAGTGGCGCGACTCTTTGGGCGGCGAAGCGAGCGCGACCGATCCGTCGGCGTGATAGCGCCACGGCAGACCGCCGTCGGCGACTTGCGTGCCGACGCCCGCCGGCGTGAAGAACGCCGGGATGCCGCAGCCACCCGCCCGCAGCCGCTCCGCAAGCGTCCCCTGCGGCACGAGTTCGACTTCGAGTTCGCCCGCGAGATACTGTCGCGCGAACTCGCGATTCTCACCGACGTACGAGCCCGTCGTACGGCGAATTCGTTTGGCGCCGAGCAGCGTTCCGAGGCCGAAATCGTCGACGCCACAATTGTTGGAAACGGTGACGAGACCCGTCGCTCCCTGCGCGAGTAGCGCCTGAATCAAGTGTTCGGGAATGCCACAAAGTCCGAATCCGCCGACCGCGATCGACGCTCCGTTCGCAATATCGGCAACGGCTTCCGCGGCGCTAGCGATCACCTTATCCATACGGTGGCTAACATAGGCTCGGCGCCCGGGCAAACCCTTGCCGCGCCGCCGCCTCGCACTTCCGGGAAGGCGAAGCCGGCCGAGCGAAGATCGCCGACAGCACTTCGCTCGGAGTACCCCGCATGGCCGTCGCAATTCCACCAACTCCAGTTACGACCGAGGATGACGAGCTCATCATCGAAGCGGTCCGCGAGCTCGTCCGCGAGCGCGTCGCTCCACGGGCGGCAGAAATCGATGAGACGGGCGTATTCGCGCGCGACATCTACGAGCTTTTCGCCGAGAACGACTTGCTCGGCGTGCCGTTTCCGGTCGAATACGGCGGCCTCGGCGCTTCCTTCCTGACGTACGTAAAGGTCGTCGAGGAAGTCTCGAAAGCGTGCGCTTCGAGCGGCTTGATGATCGCGGTTCAGGAACTCGGCGCGCTCGCGCTGCTGATCGCGGGCAACGAAGATCAAAAGAAACGGTACCTAACCAAGCTCGCGACGGGCGAATCGATCGGCGCCTACGCGCTCACGGAAGCCGGCAGCGGTTCCGATGCCGCGGGCTCGATGCGCACGCGTGCCGAGCGTCGCGGCGATACCTACGTTCTCAACGGCAGCAAAGTTTGGATCACCAACGGTAGCGTCGCGAATTTGATCACCGTCTTCGCGGTCACGGATCCGGCGAAAGGGCCGGCCGGAATCAGCGCCTTCATGGTGGAGTCGGATTCGCCGGGCTTCGTGGTCGGTAAACTCGAGAAGAAAATGGGCATCCGCGGCTCGCCGCCGTGCGACCTGCTTCTTACCGATTGCATCGTGCCGGCCGAGAACTTGCTCGGGCCCGAGGGCACGGGCTTCAAGACGGCGATGCGCGTGCTCGACAAGTCGCGGCCCGGCATCGCCGCGCAAGCCGTCGGCATCGCGGCGGGGGCGCTCGACTATGCGGCCAACTACGCGCAAGAGCGTATGGCGTTCGGCAAGCCGATCGCGCAGCAGCAAGGCATTCAGTTCATGCTCGCCGATATGCGCGTCGAACTCGAATCGGCCCGGCTCTTACTCTACGAAGCCGCGCGAAAATGCGACGCGGACGCGCCCGACCTTACGCTGTGGGCGGCGCTCGCGAAACTCAAAGCGGGCGACGTCGCGATGAAAGTAACGACGGACGCGGTGCAAATTTTGGGCGGCTTCGGCTATTCGACGGAGTACCCGGTCGAGCGAATGATGCGCGACGCCAAGATCACGCAGATCTACGAAGGCACGCAGCAGATCCAGCGGATGGTCATTGCGCGCAGTATGATCGGTAAACGCCGCGCCTAACGCTTGCGAGCGTTCCCCGGTGGTTCTAAGCCGGCGCGGGTAAGCTCGACTCACATGGCCTTCGATGCCACGACACTTCCCAAGGTCGCGCTCACTCGCGCGCAGTGGCTGCGGCTCGTTCTCGTCGGTCTCTTCGTAATCGTCGCGGTCGGGCGCGTATTGCCCGATGCCGTTCGCGCGATCTACCCGCTGCATTATTTCGATTACGTCACCGACGGGGATGCAATCGTCGTTCGTACGGGTGCCAAACCGCCCAAGGGCGACGACCGTATTTCGCTCGGCGACCGCGTGCGCATCGACCGAATTAAAGCGTTCGATCGTAAACCGGGGCTCGCCGGCGCTTCGTATTCCTACGACAATCCGGATCGGCATCTGCCCGTGGAGCATCACGGACATCTGCGCATCTTACACCTCGTCGGGCGCCTGGAAGCCGTGCCGAGCCGGGTCACCGTTATTTTGCGGATACTGCTGTGTCTTATCGTGGTCGGCCTCGGCGCGATTCTCTATCTCGTCAAGCCGGGAATCCCGACGGCGGCGATCTTCTTCTATTGCATCGGAGGGACGTTTCCGACAACGTATGCGGAATTAGCGCTCCCCTACCCGTGGCGAGTCGCACCGGAATGGTTCGGCATGACGCTCGACGGTGCGTCGGACGCCGCGCTCTTTCTCTTCGCACTATGCGTTCTCGTCGATGACGAGCGCCGCCAGCGCCTCTTTGCCGCGCCCGCTGCGATCTTGGGGCTCGCGCTCGGCACGCTGTACGCGTACGCGGACTACGCGCTGACGTACGGCGCGCGGCCCGCGCAACGCTTCGACGACCTTTACGGGCGGCTCTCCGACCTCATCATCGGCGCGACGATCACCGTCTTCATTTTTGCTTTCGTGCGGTCGCATGCCGAACAGCGACGGCGCATCGGCTGGATGATCGTCACCTTCGCGTTCGCGGGCGCCGCGCGCCTGGCGTCGGATACGTTTTATCCCGCGCGCATCGGACCGTGGGAAAACGGCATGCTCCTGGCACTCACGCCGCTTCCGATCGTCGCCGTGTGGGTCGCGGTCGTGCGGCACCGTTTCTTTAACGTCGATTTCGTCGTCAGCCGCGCCGTCGTATACGTCGCCATAACGGCGGGGATCATCGGCGCGGTTACCTTGATCGAAGAACTCGGCACGTATAACTTTTATATGAATACGGATTTCGCGTACGGCTTCTTGATCGTCTTCTCGATGGCCGTCGGTGCGGCGACGAATCGGATCCGCCCGTACGTCGAGCATGTGGTCGATCGGTTTATCTTTCGTAATCGTCATTCGCAACGCGAGGCGCTAGAGATAATCGGCGGCTACATCTTAGATGCGGAACACGTCGAAGATGTCTATCGGGCGCTGCTCGAAGACGCGACGCACGCGCTCGGCCTTTCGTTCGGGGGCATATTGACGCGGCACGACGACGGCAGTTACCGGCTGGATCGAAACTACGAGTGGCCCGCCGATTGCGTCGTCACACTGGAGCCGGGTGACGAGCTTATCAAGCATATCAGCCGCTCGCGCGGTGCGCTCACGTTTTCCGGTAAGGAGTCGCGCTTGATTCGCAAAGCGTTTCCGAAGGAGCGGCTCACGTTCGCCGCACCGCTCTTCTTCGACCGCACCGTCAGCGCCATCATCGTGTACGGCCACAGCGTCAGCGGTCTCGATCTCGATCCCGAAGAACGCGACCAGCTCGTACGCGTGGTCGCCCACGCCTCGATCGCGCTACATCAAATCGAACTCGCGCGATACCGGGCGGCGGCGGCGGGCCAAGTCGTGCCGCTGGGCACGCGGTAATGGAGATGCACGCCGTCGACACGCCGCCCGGGTACGTTCAATTCGATGACGCGGGTTTGCGCCGTTATCTCTACGCACTGCCCGAGATTCGATCGCGACTCGGCGGAGCGCCGGGCGACTGGAACGTTCGCGAAGTCGGCGACGGAAATCTCAATCTCGTTTTCCTCGTCGACGGTCCCTCCGGAAGCGTGTGCGTGAAGCAGTCGCTGCCGCACATTCGAGCGGTGAAGACGTGGCGGCTCCCCGTCCGTCGCACGTTTTTCGAATACACGTATTTCAGCATCGTCGCTCCGCTGGCGCCGCGCCTCACGCCGGAGATCTATGATTACGAAGCGGAGCTCTTTTGCATCGTGATGGAGCAATTATCGCCGCACGTCATTTTGCGGCGCGGCCTCGTCGCGGGGCGGACCTATCCGTGCGTCGCCCGGGACGTGGCGGAATTTAGCGCGCGTACGACCTTTCATACTTCCGACTTCGGCAGCAAGCTCGAGGCGAAATGCGAAGCCATGGCTATCTTCGCCCAAAACGACGCGCTGCTGCGCATTACGGCGGATCTCGTCTTTACCGATCCGTACCGGACGAACGAACGCAATCGCTGGACTTCACCCGAGCTCGACGGCATCGCGGCGGAGTTCCGTTCCGAACCCGCTTTAAAAATCGCAGCCGCGCGTCTCGGCCATAAGTTTCTCTCGAATACGCAGGCGCTCTTACACGGCGATTTACATACGGGCTCGGTTATGGTCACGCAAACGGAGACCCGCGTAATCGATCCCGAATTCGCGCTCTTCGGGCCGATCGGCTTCGATACGGGCGCCTTCATTGCCAATCTGCTGATCGCTTATTTCGCGCAGCCCGGCTACGCTACGGCCTCGGAGCCGAGAACCGGAAACGCGGAGTGGCTCCTCGCGCAGATCCCCGTTTTCTGGAATCACTTTCGGGCGCGTTTCCTCGAGCTCTGGCGTACGGAGCCCTCCGGCGACGCGTTCCGCAGCGACATGTTTGCAGACGAACGGAGCCGGCAAGCGCTATTCGTGGAACAAGAGCGCACCATGGACGCGATTTATGCCGATACGATCGGCTTCGCCGCCGCGAAGATGATCCGCCGCATTCTCGGTTTCGCGCACGTCGTCGACTTCGAGGAGATCGAAGATCGCAAGCGACGCGCTGCGTGCGAACGAGCCACGCTCGAACTCGCGCGTACGATGCTGACGCAACCCGGACGATTCCTTACGGTCGACGCGCTCCTAGCGGCCGCACGCGCTCAGTGCCCCACGCCCTGGTAGCGGTCGAGGCCGATCCGCCAGAACGCGTACGCGATCGAAACGAAGACGAGGCCGATCGCAGGCGTCAAAAGTCCGGCCACCGGAGGCAACGATAGCGCATCTTCGCCCTTGCCGAGAAAGAATGTCGCCGGGAAGTAATTCATGAACGCGAACGGCAGCACGAAGGTCAATAGCAGACGCACGCCGCGCGAATAGATGCCGATCGGATAGCGCGTGAATTCGCTTTCGAGCTGCAACACGATCCAGCGCAGCGCGTCGACGCGAACGAACCAAAATGCCACCGTGGCGATCATCAGATTGATGCCGAGATCGATAAGCGCACCGCCCAGTATGACGAGCGGCACGAAGATTACGAAGGCGGCATCGATGCGCACGTGCGCGTACCAGGTGGCTCCGGCAAAATAGATGAGCCCGAGCAGCAGTTCGTCCGGAAAAACCTGGCCCGGCGTCGCGATGACTTGAAAGAGCGCATCGAGCGGCCGGATCAGAACGCGGTCGAAATCGCCTTCGCGTATACGTTCCGGTACTTCCGAGACCGACGAGAACAGCGTATTGTGAACCGCGTGCCCGAGCATCCACAGCCCGTACAGGAAAGCCATCTCGCGAAAATTCCAGCCGTTCATCGACGGAAACGTCTTGAGAACGATCCAGAGCGCCGCGACCGCGGCGCTATGATAGACGAGCGTGAACACCGACCAAAGCAAAAAGTTCTCGCGATATTCGAGCGTCGTCAGCGCGTTGATGCGCCAATACTGGCCGTACATGTCGAGCATGCGGCGCAGCGGCACGCGGCGCACTGCCGCAACCACCTTAGCCACCCTGCACGACGACGCGCTTCGCCCCCGCCCGCCACATCAGGCTCGATGCGACGCCGAGAATTATGAGCCAAGCGAGCTGCAGCCCGATCGCTTCGGGATATTGCGCGGGCGGAATGACGCCGACGTAGATGAGAAGCGGCGTCGAGAACATCGCCGCGAACGGCAAGGCGAAGATCGCGTTCTGCACGGCCGCCGGAAAGAAGACCAGCGGCACGATCTCGCCGCCGAGAAAATCCGTCAACCACGTGACGATCAGCTGCATCGCCGCAACTTCGAGCGTCCCAAACGCGACGCAGTTGAGCAGGAAGTTGAGAAAAAACCCGACGAAATAGCCGAGC
>CAXTIY010000179.1:0-7151 GCA_964244215.1 uncultured bacterium | reverse complement strand
TCGCGACGATGATGACTTGTTCGGAATGTTGCAGCGGCGCGGAGAATCCGCCGCACACGACATCGCCGAGCACGTCGAATACCATCACGTCGTAATCTTTATAAACGCCGAACTTCTCGAGCAACTTCACCGTTTCGCCGACGACGTAACCGCCGCAACCGGCACCCGCGGGCGGGCCGCCCGCTTCGACGCAATCGACGCCGTATTTGCCCTTTACGATGATCTCGTCTTTTTCGATTTCTTCGGTCTTAAATTTATAGCTCGATAAGACTTCCACGACCGTCGGGATGAGCGACCCCGTGAGCGTGAACGTCGAATCGTGCTTCGGGTCGCAACCGACTTGAATCGTGCGCTTCCCGAGCCGTCCGAACGCGGCCGAAAGATTCGACGAGAACGTGCTCTTCCCGATTCCGCCCTTGCCATAGACCGCGATTTTCAGCATATGAACTCCCCTGAACGTGCTCTGGACAACCTACGCTCGGGGAACGGCCCGTGCCGTGATTCCACTCACGGGGCGACCCGTGGCGCCGAGCGAATCTTGGGGCGTGGTGGTTACGATCTCGCGCGAGTACGGTGCGGGCGGCCTCGCCGTCGCCGGCGGCGTGGCGGTCGACCTCGGATACGAGCTGCTTGGCGACGACGCGCTTTCGGAAGCCGTCGCACTGCGCATGGGGACCTCGGCCGGTTCCGTCGCCGACCGCACGTCGGAGGCGCCGCTCTCGGAACGCATCCTCGGGCGGCTCGGAGCGGGCATGATGGAAACGTTGTCGCTTGCGACGCCGCGACTGCCCGACGACTTCGATGAAGACGTGCGGCGCACGCTCGAGCGCACGATCTGCGAACGCGCGGCGGACGGCCGCGTCGTCATCCTCGGCCGTAACGGCGGGATCGTGCTCGGCGCGCGCCCGGACGTGTTGCGGGTTTTCCTCATCGCCGAGCGCGACTGGCGCGTCGCGCGGTTGGCCGCGTATTTCGGACAATCGCCCGAGCGGGCCCGCGCGGACCTCGAGCGCGTCGACAGCGGCCGCAGAAAATTCGCAAAGGATCGCTACGACGTGCGTTGGGGCGATCCACACCTGTACGACCTAGTGATCGACGTCTCGCGCGTCACCCTCGCGACGGCGACCGCGCTCATCGTCGCGGCCGTGCGCGCTCACGAGGCCGTCTAGGGCCGTGACCGTCGTCCGCACCGAACCGCCGCTCGAACAAGCGGTTCCCAAGCGCCGCGGGGCGCTGTTCGATCCGTTCCGCTATCGCGATTTCCGGTTGTTGTGGAGCGGACTGCTCGTTTCCAATCTCGGCACCTGGATGCAACTCACGTCGCTCGGCTATCTCGTGGTGCAACTCGCGGGCTCGGCGCGCCTCGCGTCGCTCGACGTCGGCATCTTAGGCGCGTCGTCGGCGGTACCGGTCGTGCTGCTTTCGCCGCTCGCCGGTGTGGTTGCCGACCGTTATCCGCGCCGCCGCGTACTCTTCATTACGAATAGCTTCGAAGTGCTCTTCGCACTGACACTCGCCATCTTGAGTTCGACGCATCGTATCGCGCTTTGGGAAATCTATATCATCGCAGGAATGCGATCGACGGGACAAGCGTTCGATACGCCCGCGCGGCAGAGTTGGGTTCCGTTGCTCGTGCCGCGCGAAAAACTCGGCAACGCGATCGGACTCAATTCACTTGCGTTTAATGCACCGAGCGTTCTCGGGCCGCCGCTCGCGGGCGTACTCATTCTCTCGGTCGGCATCGCGACGTCGTTCTATATCAACGCGTTCGCGACGCTCGCCGTGGTCGTCGCGCTCTTCTTCATGAAGCCCGCGTTGCCGAGTTCGACGAAGCGCGAAGGCGTGTTCGCCTCGATCGCAGCCGGTATCGGCTTTCTCGTGCATCACCCCATCTTGCGCTCGGTATTGCTCATGCTCGTCGCCGTTTCGTTGCTCGTGCGGCCGTACTCTCAATTGATGCCGGCATATGCGGCGCACGTGGTGCACGTCGATGCACGGGGGCTCGGTTTCTTGCTCGCGGCGAGCGGCTGCGGCGCGATCTTCGGTTCGCTGTTGACGGCGATCGTGCAAGAACGCCGCGGCTTAATCTGGTTCGTGAGCGTCATATTGATGTCGACCGGGACGATCGTGCTCGGCACCGTGCACGTATTCGGCGTCGCACTCGTCGTGCTCGTCTTCATCGGGCTCGCGGTGCTCTCGTTTGCGGGTAGCTCGAACGTGCTCTTGCAATCGTTATCCCCCGACGACATGCGCGGCCGCTCGATCAGCGTCTTCTCGATGATCATACTCGGCGGCATACCGGCAGGCTCGCTCTTACTCGGTTCACTCGCGACGCTCGTCGGACTGCAGGCGAGTTTGACCACGGGCGGCGCGATCGCGCTCGTCATCGCCGTCATTATTTGGACGACCAATCCCGAATTGCGGCGCGTGTGAGAGTGCGCCTCGGCGCGCTCGACGGCTTACGCGGCATCGCGATCGCACTCGTGCTGTGGTTCCACGTCTGGCAAGTCACGTGGTTACGTGCCGACGTTCCGCTCAGCGGCGGACGCATCAATCTCAACACGATACCGGAGGCCGGTTTTCTCGGCGTCGACCTGTTTTTTTTCATCAGCGGCTTCTGTCTGTTCGTGCCGTATGCCGATGCGCTCGCGCGCCGGGTCGCACCGCCGGCGTTGCGCGATTTCGCGTATCGTCGGGCGCTCAAAATCGTTCCATCGTACGTCTTCGCGATCGTTGCGATGTCGGCGCTCGGGCTCGCACACTTCGCGTCGACCGGTGAAGCGGTCCGCGAGATCGTTCGGCATCTGCTCTTCATTCACGTCTGGTTTCCCGAGAGCTATGGTTCGATCAACGGCGTGCTCTGGTCGCTCGGCGTGGAAGTTCAATTTTACGTGCTCTTCCCACTCGTCGCGTGGTGCGCGATACGCCGGCCGGTCGCGACGTTCGCTACGCTCGCGCTCGTCGCGAACGCGTATCGCTTCGGCGTGCGTAACGCATTCGACGTCGGGCATTTGATGAACCAGCTTCCCGGGACGCTCGATCTGTTCGGCGCGGGTATGCTTAGTGCGTACGGATACCGGATGCTCGCGACGAAAGCGCCCCGATTCGTGGAACGACGCGCCCTTTGGTCGCTCGCATCGCTCGCCGGGTTCCTACTAATCTGGCTAATAATGAGCGGCGCGTTCGCGGCGCGGCTCGAACCGGAATGGCCGTATCATTGGCTCGCGACGGGGCGGCCGCTGCTCACCTTCGCGCTTCCGCTCGCGACCGTCGGTGCGCTCTTCGCGTGGCCCGCGTGGCAACGCGTTCTCGCGAACCCCGTGCTCGTTTTCTTATCGCTTATCTCGTACAATCTTTATTTGTGGCATGCGGCCGTCGTACGCGCGCTTTTCGAAGCGCACGTTCCGGCGTGGCGCGGGAGCGATGCGCACGGCGACCCGGGCTGGGCGCTCGGCTTCACGGGGGTTGCTTTCATGGCCGCGGTCGGCGTCGCTTCGTTGCTGACCTATGCGCTGGAACGGCCCTGGCTACGCGCGCGGCCATTCGCTCCGCGCGGCGATGAAACGCTCTCACCATCGCTTGCAATGCCGTTCGAAGGTCCGGCTCTCGTCGAGCGTTAGCGACGCGATACGCCGGGTAACGCCACCGTCTCGGATTAAAAGACGCGTATGAATCTCGATCTCTCTACAAAGACGGCGGTCGTCTCCGGCTCTACCGCCGGAATCGGATACGCGGTCGCCGTGGGACTCGCCGAGCGCGGCGCGCACGTCGTCGTAACCGGAAGAACGCAGGCGCGAGTCGACGACGCGCTTTCTAGACTACGAATAGCCGTGCCGACGGCCTCGGCGAGCGGTTTTGCGGCCGATCTTACGACCGCTGCCGGAGCTACGGCGCTCGTAGCTGCTGTTCCCAGCGTCGACGTGCTCGTTAATAACCTCGGCATCTTCGAGCCTCGCCCGTTTGAAGATATCGACGACGCTGACTGGATGCGCTTCTTCGAGAGCAACGTGCTCAGCGGCGTACGTCTGACGCGCGCATATCTCGCGGGAATGCGAGAACGCGACTGGGGACGCGTCATCTTCATATCGAGTGAATCCGGTCTGCAGATACCGGTCGAGATGATTCATTACGGCGTGACCAAAACGGCGCAGATCGCGCTCGCGCGCGGTATCGCCGAATCCCTCGTGGGAACCGGGATTACCGTAAACAGCGTTTTGCCTGGGCCGACGAAGTCCGAGGGTGTCGCCGTGTTCCTGAAGCAGCTGGCCGAGCGGCAGAATCTCGACGAAGCAGAAATGGAGCGGCAGTTTTTCGCAACTGCGAGACCGTCGTCGATATAAAAACGCTTTATTACGCCGGACGAAGTCGCCAATCTTATCGTTTATCTTTGCACGCCCGCGGCCGCCGGAACCACGGGCTCCGCGTTGCGAGTCGACGGTGGGGTGGTACGTGCTATAGCGTGAGGTTGGCCGACAGCCTATTGGGGAACTATCGAATGCAAGCACGGGTCCCAAACCGGCACGGACGATTTCTTCGTGCTTTTTCCACAAAGGATAGCCATGAACGACGGAAAGACGACCACCACGACTTGGCCCGAGCTCGCAGAAGGGCTTTATTCTTTTCTTACCGGCCGCGGCGCGACGATCGAATACACGTTCGACAATATGCAGGTTTGGGTGCCGAGTTCGACTTCTTCCGAGTCGCCGTCGGCTCAGTGGAAAGTGAACGGGACGATGCGCATCCGGACGTCCGAAGCGAAAGGCAATTAACGCTCCTTCGTGCTGGAAGTGGACGGTACGCTACAGATATCGGGCACCGAAGGCGAGTCGATCGCTTTGGTCGGTGAGGGCTCGCGTCTGCGAGCGGAAATCGGTTCGCTGTCGGCCGGGCGGCGGAACTGGCGGATCGTCGGCTCGGGCTTTATCCTCGTGCGACGTCTCGCCAAGGCGCTCGCTCGTCGCAATCTTACGCTGCTAGTCACACGCTCGGGCGTTCCCTTTATCGAACTTGGCGCCGAGGCACGGGGCGGTTTTGCGGGGCGTTTGTTCGGAATGCCGCGCGTGCGGTTGTTCCGCCGCAAGTAACGATGCACGTCCTCGTAACGGGAGCGACGGGTTATATCGGCGGGCGGCTCGTACCGCGTTTACTCGCGGCCGGGCATACGGTGCGCTGCTTCGCACGTAACGCGGATCGGTTAACCGGGCGTTTCGAGGGCATCGAAGTCGCCGAGGGCGATCTTTTCGATCGCGATTCCCTCGTGGCGGCGTTGCGCGAAATCGAGGTCGCGTATTATCTCGTTCATTCGATGATCCGCGGTCGTGGCGATTTCGTGCAGCGCGATCGCGAAGCCGCCGCGCTATTTGCAACGGCCGCTCGCGAAGCGGGCGTCTCGCGCATCGTCTATCTCGGCGGGCTCGGTAACGAGCGTGACGGGTTGTCGCACCATTTACGTAGCCGCCAAGAAGTCGGCGAAGTTTTGCGTTCGACGGGGATTACCGTGACCGAATTTCGGGCGGCGATGATCGTGGGTTCCGGTAGCGCGTCTTTCGAAATGATGCGTTACCTCACGGATCGTCTACCCGTGATGATCGCGCCCAAGTGGGTTTCGACGCCGTGCCAAGCGATCGCCGTGCGCGACGTCTTAACGTATTTAACCGCGGAACTCGATCGGACCGCAACGCAGAGCGAAATCTTCCAGATCGGCGGCGCGGACGTTCTGTCGTATAAAGAGATGATGCTACGGTATGCGTCCATTCGCGGTTTGTGGCGCCGGCTGCTCGTCGTACCGTTCTTCACGCCGCGGCTTTCTTCGGGTTGGGTCCACCTCGTTACACCGATTCCGAGCTCCGTCGCGCGACCACTCGTCGAAGGTTTGCGCACTCCGGTCATCGTGCGCGACGACGCCGCGCGCCGCGCGTTTCCCGGAATCGTCCCCGTCGGTTACGACGAAGCCGTCCGGCGGGCGCTCGACCGTTATTCGACCGTCGGCCCCGAAACGACGTGGTTCGACGCCTTCGACGTGCGCGAATTGCCGGACCAGTTCACCGGAACGGCGCAGGGCATGTTCATCGATCGGCGGCAACGCGAAACGACGGCTTCCGCGCGCTCGCTCTTCGCGACGTTCACGAGTTTGGGTGGCAAGCGCGGGTGGCTTTATGCCGATTGGCTTTGGGAACTGCGCGGAGTCCTCGATCGTCTCGTCGGCGGCATCGGGACGCGGCGCGGACGCCGCTCTGCGACCGGTTTGCGCGTAGGAGACGCTATCGATTTCTGGCGCGTCGAAGCGTACGACGTCGACCATTCGTTGCGGCTACGAGCGGAAATGCGGCTCCCCGGCCGCGCATGGCTCGAATTCGAGATCCTAACGGGTGAAGGCAAGAAGAATCTGCGCCAGACGGCTTTCTTCGAGCCGCACGGGTTGTTCGGCTATCTGTATTGGTACGCCGTCGTTCCGTTTCACGAGATCATATTCGGGCAAATGGCTCGGCGGATCGTAGAAGAAGCCGTGCTGCTGGATTCGCGCACGACGGAAGTGGAAAAGATCCCCGCATGAGTAATACAGGCGACGACCACGACAAGACCATCGGCGAAGCTGTCGACGAACGCGCCGAGGTTTTGAAAAACACGTTTAATCTGTCGCCCGAGACGGCGCAAGTGGCGGCAGAGAATAAAATTGCGAAGGGCATGCGCGCTCCCGCTTCCGATGATGTCGATAGAGAGCGCGAAGCAGAAGCTCGAGCGACTCCCGGTCCCGCTGCGAAAGATTAAATCTCGAAACGATTCAGACGCTTCGCCGGTCGCGGCTTTATCGCGCCGGCGCTTGCGTTAATCGGTTAAGCAATGGCCTGCTCGACCTGACTCCGCATCGCTTGACGACGGATGCGCCGACATAACGATCGGTTAGGGTCTAAAGTACTATTTCATGTAAGTATTAGTGTGCGCGGATGCGCTCGAATCGGGCATTCCGGTCACTTCCGCATTCTCGAACGTAATGATAACGTTTCTATTCAGTCGCCGTCTTAACGGATTCGACTTCACGTCCTTGCGTCGATAGAACGTCTTGCTTTCGCCGGTGATTCGAGCGCGTTTGCGATCGGTTTACCAAATTCATTAAACGAACGAACGTGATTCGCGCGATTTCTATTCCCGTG
>CAXTIY010000178.1:0-7218 GCA_964244215.1 uncultured bacterium | reverse complement strand
GGGGATCGTGCAATTTTACGCGAGTCGCGGTTTCTCGCGGCTCATCGCGGCCTTTACGGCGGCCGTCCAAACGCAAGCCACGACGGGGCGCCCGGCGGACCCGGCCAAGCTCGCCCACGATCTCGCGGGAAGCCCGGCGCCGAACGGGTGGCTCGGCCTCGGCTGGGTGTTGATCTTTCTCGTGTCGCCGCTCGCGGTCGCGGCACTGGTCGAAATGACGGCGGCGGATTATCTCGGGCGCCCGACTTCGTTTTCTTCGGCATATCGCACGGCGCTCGAGCGCTGGCTGCCGCTCATCGGCCTCAACATACTCTTCGCACTCTCGGGTTTGGTTCTGTATTTCGTCTTCGCGTTCGTCGTCGTGTTGCTCGGGCTCGGCGTCGGATTTCTCTACGTCTTCTCGCATCCGCTCGGTTTCATCGTCGGTATACCGCTGGGACTCGTGCTGCTCGTAGCCGTCATCGCGTTCGCCGTTCTCGTAACGCTCGCGCTGCAAGTCTCGTATTTTACGTGCGTATTCGAGCGCGCGACGCCGGTGCGCTCGTTTACGACGAGCCTCTCGCGCGTATTCGGCGGAATCGGCTTGCCGCGCGCGCTGTTATTCGGTGCGGCGTATCTCGCGATCGCCCTCGGCATCGGGCTCGTCGCACTGATCGGCGAGGTGACCGTCACGAGCTTCTTGCACAGCGATATCGCGGCGGTAACGTATTCGACGCTCTTGCGTATCGTGACGGCGATCTTCACGACGGCGTTCGTCTGTATCTTTTATTTCGATTTGCGGGTGCGCGAAGAGGGCTACGATCTGCAGCTTGCGGCGCAAGACGTGCTTCGATAGCCCGGAGCGACCGCACGTGACGTGGCCGCACGGAGACCCGAACGCCGTCGCCCGCCACGTGCTGTCGGGCGCCGCCTATCATCGAGCGGCGGCGACGACGGCCGCCGCCCCCGAGCGCTCCCTGCTCCAAATCGCCTGGGACTGGTTCGTCCACTCCGTGCTCGCACCAATTTTCGAGCCGGTCGTACGAGCGTTTGCGGCGAGTCGTAACGTCGGCACGGCCTTGGGCGTCGTACTCGTCATCGTCGCGCTCCTGGGACTCGGGTTCGTCGTCGTGCGCCTAGCGCTCGCGTTCGGACGGGGCGCCCGTCGCACGGCTCTCGAGAGCTCGGCGCTTTCGGGCGGCGCGACGTTCGCCGCGACCGATTGGCGAGCGGTCGCGCGCGAAGCGGCGGCATGCGGGGAGTACGCGCGTGCGATTGCGGCGCTGTGGGCTGCGGCACTGGTGTTGCTCGACGAACGCGCGCTCGTCACGCTCGATCCCGCGCGCACGCCCGGCGAATACCGCCGCAGCGTGCGCCGCGTTCGGTCGGCCGCGGCCGCGCCCTTCGATACGCTCGGCGAGCGCTTCGTCTACGCCACGTACGCGGCTACGGCTTCGTCGGCACGAGATTTCGAGATCGCCGAAGGCGCCTTCACGGCTTTCGAACCTGCGGCGACGGCGGCGTGACGAGCGCACCGTTCGCCCGCGCCCTGCGACGGCTGCCGCCGCTCGAAACGGGCGTCCTCATACTCGCATTCGGTCTGCTCGTGGCGGTCGCGATCGTGACGCAACGTTCGAAGAGCGTTGCCGTGCTCGATTCGTATTCGACCTACGATACGGCGAGCGGCGGCTACCGAGCGTTTTACGAAGTGCTCGCGCGCGAGGCCGTCCGCGTCGAGCGCTTCGAGCAGCATCCGGCGTTTCTCGATCGCTCGACCGACACGCTCGTGTGGGCCGAGCCCCTCACCTTCGACCCACGCCAAACGGCGGCCACGCGCGCGGATATCGCCGCGTTGCAAGACTGGGTTCGCGCGGGCGGAGCGCTGCTGTACGTCGGCTTCGACGATGCCGCGGCCAAAGGGGGCATCCTCGGATTGCCCGGGACGCACGCGACCGGAGCGCGCCATGGCGAGGCGTTCGTCGCACGAGCGCTCGCGAACGCGGGCGTCCGGAACCTCGACGTTCGGGCGGCGCGGCGCTACCGCGTCGCACCCCGCGGCATGCACGTGCTGATCGACGACGGACGCGGCGCCGTCGCCGTTACCTATGCGTACGGCCACGGCCGCGTAACCGCCGTAATCGACGAATCGCTGTTCACCAATTCCGGCCTCGCTCGAGGCGACGCGGCGCGCCTGGCCTTCGCGCTCGCAAAGCCTCGGCGCGCGAGCGGCCCCGTCGCTTTCGATGAAGCGGTGCACGGATACGACGTGCCGGAACACTGGTGGCAGATCGTGCCGCTGCCGTTCGCGGTCGCGCTCGGACTCGCGGGTTGTGCGCTCCTGATCGCATTCGCGGGCGCCGCCGTGCGCCTGGGGCCGCCGCTGGTTCCCGAGACGCGCGCCGACCGTACGACGAGCGACTTCATCGACGCGCTCGGATCGCTCTTCGCGCGCGGTAAGGCGATCCGTTACGTCCTGGCAAGCGCGGAGCGTTCGACGGCGCGTACCGTCGCGCGCGCGCTGCGCTTACCCGAAGGCGCGACGAATGACGAAATCGTGGCTCGCTTGGATGACGATGCGGCGCGCCGCGATTTCGGCGCACTCGTCGCCATCGCGGGCAACGGGTTCGCGGGTGAAAAGAACCTCGTGCGGGGCGTCGCTCTCGCGCAACGGCTTCGAAAGGACTATGCCGCGCATGCCCGCCCCCGCTACTGAACTCGCGCAGCGCTTACAGGCGGGCGTCGATCGCGTCGTCGTCGGCAACGAGCGCGCCTCGTACGGCTTCCTCGTCGCACTGCTGGGCAACGGGCACATCTTGCTCGAAGGCGTGCCCGGCACGGCGAAGACCCTCTTCGTGCGTACGTTCGCAGCGTTGCTCGGCGCATCGTTCCGGCGCATTCAGTTCACGCCGGATCTCATGCCGGCGGACGTCGTCGGAACGACGGTCTTCAATCCGCAGACTGCGGAGTTTTCACTACGGCGCGGACCGATCTTTACGAGCTTGCTCCTAGCCGACGAAATCAATCGCACGCCGCCCAAAACGCAATCCGCCTTGCTCGAAGCGATGGAAGAACGGCAAGTGACGATCGACGGCGAGAGCCACGCACTCGGCGGCCTCTTCGTCGTTTGCGCGACGCAAAATCCGATCGACTTCGAAGGCACCTATCCGCTTCCCGAAGCGCAACTCGACCGCTTTTTCGTGCGCGCGAAAACGAGTTATCCGAGCGAACTTCAGGAACGCGCGCTACTCGCTCGCAGCGCCGCAGGATTCGACGCGCGCGACCTCCGCACGGCGGGTGTGGAAGCGGTCGCAAGCGCCGAGGACGTACTCGCCGCGCAGCGCGACGTGCGCACGATCTATGTCTCGGATGCACTGCAAGCGTACGTCTATGCGATCGTCGCGCGGACGCGTAGCGCGAGCGACCTCGCGCTCGGCGCGAGCCCGCGCGCGACGCTCGCGCTACTCGCGGCGGCGCAAGCCGCAGCCGCGATCGAGGGCCGGGCGTTCGCGACGCCGGACGACGTGAAGATGGTCGCGCCGCTCGTGCTCGAGCATCGCCTAATCGTGAGCGCGGAAAGCGAAATCGAAGGCGCGACCGCGAGCGGCGTCGTCGCGCGCATCCTCGCGACGGTCGAGATTCCCGCGGGAGCGGCGGAACCGGGGTGAGCGAACCGATCGTCGTGCGCCGGGAAGGGGCGGTCGCTCGCGTCGTGCTCTCGCGCCCCGAAGTGCGCAACGCCTTCAATGCGGAGTTGATCGCCCGCTTACATGCCGCCGTCGACGCGCTCGCGGGCGATGCGAGCTTGCGCGCGATTGTGCTTTCGGGTGCGGGAACCGTCTTTTGCGCGGGCGCCGATCTATCTTGGATGCGGGATGCGCTCGCGCTCTCGAGCGCGGAGAATCTCGCCGATGCGGCAGCGATGTCGCGCATGTTTCGCGCGCTCGATCGTGCGCCCATTCTCGTGATCGGGCGCGTGCACGGTGCGGCGTTCGGTGGCGGCGCCGGGCTCGCGGCGGTTTGTGACGTGGTCGTGGCGAGCGACGAAACGCAGTTCGGCTTCACCGAAACGCGGCTCGGTATTTTGCCGGCCGTTATCTCGCCGTTCGTGCTCGCGAAGATCGGGGCGTCGCATGCGCGCGCGCTCGCGCTTACGGGAGAACGCTTCGGCGCGGCGCGGGCGCTCTCGATCGGCCTCGTGCATGAAGTGACGACGTTCGCGCAGCTCGATGGCGCGGTCGACCGTATCGTGACCGAAATTTTGGCTGCCGGGCCGCTCGCCGTCGCGAGAACGAAATCGCTCCTAGCGACGGTGCGCGAGGCGACGTACGAAGCGACGCTCGAACTGACGGCGCGGGCGATTGCCGAGCAGCGGACGAGTCCGGAGGGACAAGCCGGATTGCGCGCTTTTATCGACAAGCGTCCGGCGCCGTGGCGCGAGGGCGCGCCCTCCTGAAGCCCGTCTTTCCCGCGCTCTGGCTCTCGCTGCGCGCGGTGTGGGTCTTGCTCGGGCTCTCGCTCGCACTCGCGCTCGCAAGCGTGGTTCCGTACCTTCTCTACGCGGTCGCAGTGGCTGCGGTCGTGACCGTCGCGCTCGTGGTTGCCGATGCCGTGCTCGGGCCGTCGCCGAGGGCGCTGCGCATCGAGCGGCGACCGCTGCCGCTGTTGGCGCTACGGCGCTCGGCGGCCGCCACGTACGACGTCGATAATCGCGGCGTTCTTCCCCTACGCTTCGGCATCGTCGAGACGCCCGTGCCGAAGATTCGCTTCGCAGCCGCTGTAAGCGAAGGGCTCGCACTCGCACGCGCTCGCACGACGCTCGAGCTCCCCTTCGTGCCGGACGAGCGCGGAACCGTGCAGTTCGGCGCCCTTTTCATCTGGTTCGAAAACCGGATCGGCCTCTTGCGACGGCGCTACCGGATCGATGCGGCCGAAGAGGCGCGCGTTTTCCCCGATCTTTCGGCCGTGAACGGACATGGCACCCTCGCACGGCGCAGCACGCTGCTCGATGCGGGTTTGCGCCGCTTGCGTCTGCGCGGTACGGGAAACGAGTTCGAATCGCTGCGCGATTACCAAACGGGCGACGGCTTCCGGCTCGTCGATTGGAAAGCGACGGCGCGGCGCGGCCGGATGATGGTCGCCCAATACGAAGTCGAGCGCAGCCAAAACGTCATCATCGCGCTCGACTGCGGACGCTTGATGACGCCACGTATCGGTGCCGAGCGCAAATTCGATTATGCGCTGACGGCCGCGCTCTCCGTCGCGCGGGTCGCGGCGGCGGCGGACGACAATGTCGGGCTCATCGCCTTCGCCGCGGCACCGCTCGTCTCGATCGCCGCTCGCCGCGGTGCGGCGCACTATAGCGCGCTCGCGCGGGCGACCTACGATCTGCAGCCGCGGCTCGAAGAGCCCGATTACGAGCAGACGTTCGCGGCGCTACGCCGCCGCTACGCCAAGCGTAGCCTGATCGTCCTCTTCACCGACATCTTCGACCCGGTCACATCGGCGGCTGTGCTCGGGGGGCTCGCGACGCTCGTCTCCCGGCATCTGGTGATGTGCGTTCTCATGAACGACGCGGCGATTGCGGCGGCGCTCGAGCGGCCGCCCGAGACGCCGGCCCAGGCGTATCGCACGGCCGTCGCCATGACGCTCGCCGACGAACGCACGGCGGCGATCGCGACGTTGCGAGCTCGAGGTGTCATCGTCGTCGACGTTGCGGCGCCCAAACTCACGCTCGCGCTTTTGGACGCCTATCTGGACGTGAAAGCGCGCGGTCTGCTGTAACGGCGGCGTGCGCCGCTTTTGTGAAGACAACGTGCCGTCCATCACAATAGAGCGCGGTCGTTTCGCTTCGTATCAGTCGCGACGGTCGCGCAGACGATGCTACAAGCATGAACGAGACTCGCGCGGCCGTGTGGACGCCCGTAAAATCGACCGTTGCCCTCGAAGATATCTTGCCTAAAGCCCAGGAGCGTTTCGGCGCATTCGTCGTTTGCGCGACGCTTTTAATTGCAGCCTTTTGCGCGGCTCTCTTCGGTCAACAAACCGGCCCCGATCTCAAGCCCTTCGTTCTCGTTGCCGCGACCGTCTGGTCGCTCGCCGATCTGCTCACGGCATTTTTGCTGCTCGCACAGTTTTATGTAAACGGAACGGTGCTCTTCGGCTTCCTCGCAGGCGCTTACGCTTCGAGCGGTGTCCTGACGTGGGCGTACCTAGCGGCGTTTCCGGGGATCTTCCGCACCGGCCCCTCGACCCTCGGCGATCAACAAATTTCGATCTACATGTGGGCGATCTGGCATTGCACGTTTCCGGCACTCGTTATCGCGGCGACGTTCGGCTCGATCGCGCTCGGACGCTTTACGTCGCGCAAGAAAATTCATGTAGCGACGGCTCTCATCTTCGTCGCACCGCTCGTGGCCTGCGCCGCGATCTGCACGTTCGTCTTTTCGATGCGCGACTCGCTGCCGTTACTCGCCTTCGACGGCCACTTCACGGCACTTTGGAAGTCGGTTCTCGTGCCGTCGATCATCGCGCTCAACGTGCTCGCCTGCGTGGTGCTCGTCGTGCGCCGGCAGCGGCTCACGGCGCTTTCGCTCTGGCTCGCCGTCGCGATGTTCGCTTCCACACTCGATGCGTTTCTCAATACGAGTACCATTCGGTACACGTTCGCCTGGGACACCGCTAAAGTCATTACGGTCTTTACCGCGAGCGTCGTGCTCGTCATGATCCTGTGCGATATCGTCGGTCTCTACGGCCAGATCGCTCGCGTGTCGAGAATCGACGTACTTACGTCGCTTGCCAATCGTCGCGCGTTCCAAGAACATTGCGAATTCGTCTTCGCGAACGCGCGCCGCGTGCACAGCAGCATGGCGATGCTCCTGATCGACATGGATGCCTTCAAGCGCTATAACGAAACTCACGGCCGCGCCGCGGGCGACGCCTGCCTCCAACAAGTCGCGCACGAACTCGGCAAGTGCGCTACTCGTCCGCTCGATCTCGTCGCGCGTTACGGCGGAGAAAAGTTCGTCATCATCGTGCCGGACACGCCGCTGCAAGGCGCGCTCGTCATCGCGGAACGCATTCGGGCCGCAATCGAAGTGCTCGACATCGTGCGCGACGAAAAGCCGCTCGGCCACGTAACGGTTTCGATCGGCGTTGCCTACGCCCCGGAAGCGGGCGAGGTGGATGGAACGGCGCTGTTGGCGGCGGCCGATCGCGCGCTCGTCGATGCGAAGACCAGAG
>CAXTIY010000177.1:0-7220 GCA_964244215.1 uncultured bacterium | reverse complement strand
TCATGATGCGCTCGGCTCGGCATTCGCACCCTGGTGCGAACTTTGCGCGGCAGCTAGCGAAGCAATGAACGCCGAGTGCGCCTCAATGTCGCAAGAGAACGTCGAGTATTCTAATGCTCGAACGACTTGATGCCTTGAGGCAGCTCCCACGGACCCGGGCCATCGGCTCTAAACGTTTAACGCCGCCGGCCGTCGCGCGGCGAGCGGAAGGAACGCACTGAGCGCGACCAAGACCGCCATCGGCAAAATCGCATGCGTGAGCGAGCCCGTCGCATCTTCGAGCAAGCCGAACAACACCGGTCCCGCTAGTCCGGAAAGACATACGGAGGTGATGATGCAGCCGTAATCTTCGCCGAGATAGCGCGTGCCGTAATAATCGGCGGTCAGCGCCGGCGCGATTGCGAGAACACCTCCGAAGCAGAGTAATAAGAGCGCGAAGGCACAGCCGACGGCGAGCGGAGCATGCAGGAACGAAAGAGCGAAGATCGCTGCCGCCTCCAAAGCGAACGCTCCGACGAGTGCCGGAATACGCCCGATGAAATCCGAGATCCAGGCCCAAAGAAATCGCCCGAGGCCGTTGCAAATCGAGAGCCAACCGTACGTCAACGTCGCGAGCGCCGCACCCGCTCCGGTTAATTCCGCATAGATCGGCACGGCATTGCCGAGCAGCGCGAGCCCGGCGAAGCCATCGACGAAAACGACCAACCAAATAATATAGAATGCGCGCGTTCGCACGGCTTCCCGCCAACGATATTCGTGAACGTCGCTCGCTTTAGAAGCCGCCTTACCGATCGGTGGAGTGGAAAGCGCGAGTGCCGAGCCGATTCCGATAATGATGAAAACGACTCCGGACCACGTAAAAATATCCATGACGAACGTCGATCCCGAAAGCACGCTGTAGCCGACCTGGGCCGTGCCCGACTTCGTCGCCGCGTTGTGGACCGCAACGGCTTGGCCCGCGGAATCGAGCAACGCGTTAAACGCCGGCAAAGCGCCGATGACGTTATTGTAGATTACGGAACCGAGACCGAACACGAGCAGGATGAAGCCGTTGACGAGCCCGCGGTGCTGCGGAAACCAGCGCGTGGCATTGGCACCAGGAATAACGTACGCCATACCACCGCCGAAGCCGCCGACGAGACCGTACGACGCGTAGAGCCACAGCAGCCCGAACCGCGCCGTCCCAAGGCCGGCGAGGAGATTGCCGAGGCCCCACAACAACGCGCCGGCGACGCCGATCCTTCGTGCACCGAACCGATCGAGCAGCAGCCCGCCCGTAAATGCGCCCGCGCCGAAGCCGAAGATCGCGAGCGCGAAAGCGACGGACGTCTGCAAGCTCGTCCAATGGAACACGACCATCAGCGGACGCGTAAATAGACTCCACGAATATGCCGTGCCGATACACAGCATGAGACCCGCGCCACCGGCAAGCGAACGCCACCGCAGCAATCCAGGATGCGCAACCGTCGCGACTTGGACCATGTCAGGACGCTTCCGCGCGACGATTCTTCAAACGGTATACTTCGGCGAGGAGCGTTTCTGCATCGCCGATTTTCGGCGAGGATGCGAGCGTCTCGGCGATCATCGACTCGGCTTCGGTGCGCCGATACTCGAGCTGCAGCAGCACGAGCAGCGCTTCTTCTGCAAAACCCGGAATCGCTTCCGCGCGACGCGGCTCGGCATCTTGGATCAGCAAAAATCGCGTGACTTTGCCTTGCAACTTCGCAACGATATCGCGCGCCTTTTGTTGACCGATACCCGGCAACTTCACGAGAAAGCCGTAGTCGCTCGCGTCGATCGCCTTTGCGATACGCGCCATCGGCTGCGAAAACGCGCGCGCCGCGGTCTTCGGGCCGATGCTCGCGACGGTAATGAGCGCTTCGAAGAACTCGCGTTCCACCGCGTTCGTGAAACCGAAGAACGTAAACTTACCGCTATTCCCTTCCATATTAAACGTCGGATAGATCTCGAGCGTGACGCGCTCCCCCACATGCGCCGGCAGTTTCTCCGCAACGCAGGGAGGCACGAGTACTTCGTAGGCGAGTCCACCGACGTCGAGCAAGATCGAAGCGTCGTCGCGCTCCGCAAGGGTGCCCGTGATCCGCGAAAACATTAGGCGATACCGGCCTTGGCGAGCCGTGCTTCGGCAAGCTCGATGTTGGCGAGCGCGAGCGCGAGTGCGAGCGCATCCGAAACGTCGTCGGGTTCGGGCGTCGTGCGCAATGAAAGTTGCAACATGACGACGCGCTTCACTTGCTCTTTACGCGCCGAACCCGAACCCGTTAGCGCGCGCTTGACGTGCGAATGCGCGAGGTGGCGCAGCCGCACGCCGTGGGCGTCCGCCGCGAGGCACAGCACGCCCCGTGCGTGGCCCATCAACACGGCGGTCGACGGATTCTTGTAAGCCGTCCAGAGCTCTTCGATCACCATAACGTCCGGCTTCGTCGCCCTCAGAACGGCGCATAACTCCGCATGCAACTCACCGAGTCGCCGTTCCAAGGGCGCGTTTACTTTCGGGGTGATGATGCCGGCTTCGATCAAACGCGCACCCTTCGTCCCGTATTCGATCGCACCGTAACCCGTTATCCGTAATCCCGGATCGACGCCCAAAATGCGAATCATTGATTGCTCGGCGAGACGCCGCTCACGAATAGCATCACCGTTTCGCCCGGTCGTAACGGCGTCGTCGCGGCCGGTTCCGTGCGAGCCACGGTGCCTTCGGTGCCCTCTTGAACGTACGCCAGATTACCGACCTTATATCCCGCGCTCTCGAGTATCGTCTGCGCTTCGGTCGGCGACTTGCCGGTGACGTCGGGAACCGTTCCGGTAACGACGACCGATAGCGTGACGGTCGAGCCTTTCTTAATCTGCACGCCCTTTTGCGGAGATTGTTTGAGCACCGTACCGGCATCGGCGCTCGCGTCGACGACGTATTCGATATTCGTTTGCAGGCCGGCGTCCTGCAACGCACTCGTCGCATCGGCCGCGGAACGACCGGCGACGCTCGGAACCACCAGCTGCGGCGGACCCGCGCTCACGGTCACGCTTACGGTAGAGCCGGGATCGACCGGCGTTCCGGCCGCCGGGCTTTGAGAGAGCACCACTCCCGCCGCGATCTGATCCGACTGGTCGCGTTCCGCAATTGCGAGCACGAGATTGCGACCGTGCAGCTCACCCGTGGCGTCGCTCACGACTTCCGAAGTTATGTCGGGTACGACGACGGGCTTGAGCCCTTTCGAAATCGTAAGCGCGACGGTCGAGTGGATCGGCACCGTAGAACCCGAACCCGGACGCTGCGCGAGGACCGTACCGCGCGGGCTCGCGTTGAACGTCTCGACGAACTTCGCCGAAAGCTTCGCATCGCGCAGATAACGCACGGCGTCGTCGCGCGAATAGTGTCGCATGTCGATTAGCGCCACCGTCGGCAAGCCGGAACTCACGTCGAGCGTCACGACAGAGTGCGCGGCTACGCGAGCATCGGGCGCAGGGTTTTGTCGCAAAACGCGGTCGGCAGCGACCGTTTCGCTCGGTACGGAAACGACGTTGTACCGTAGTCCGAGTGCGTCGAGTTTCTTCTCGGCGTTCGCGACGGTGTCGCCCGCCACGGAAGCGACCGTTACGACGGCGGGGCCGCCGAGCCAGGCGCCGGGCCGGCTCGAAAAATAGCCGACGACGATCGCCGCGATCATCGCGACCGCAAAGAGCAGCGGTAATCCAAAGAGCGTACGAGGGGAAAGTGCGCGCTTGCGCTCCCCTTCGTTGCTCGGGACGCTCGCCTCGTCCGGCGACACGCTTCGATCCGGATACTTCGAAGGGCGCGGTTTCGGCGTGGGAATCGTCTTCGGTCCCGGTCGCACACCCGGGCTCTGCGCCGCATCGATCGGCACCGCAATGAGCGGATGCTCGCGCGCCTCGCGCAGCGCCTTTCCAACCTCGACCGCCGAGGAAAAACGCCCGAGCGGTTCCTTCTGCAATAACTTATGCACGATGGCGGCGAGCGCGGGACTGACCGGGATCTCGTCGATATCGACCACGGGCACGGGGCTCGACACGTGTTTGAGCGCGACCGTAATCGGCGAATCGCCCGTATACGGGAGCTTCCCCGTCAACATTTGATAGAGCACGATCCCGAGGCTGTAGAGATCGCTCGTTTGATCGAGTTCGTGCCCTTGCGCTTGTTCGGGTGAGAGGTAGAACACGCTGCCCATCACCATGCCGGGCTGCGTGACCGTCATCGTCTGCGTGCTCACCGCGCGCGCGATGCCGAAATCGGATATCTTGACGACGTCGTCTTTGGTCACCAAGATGTTCGCGGGCTTAACGTCGCGATGTAAGAGTCCCTGACGATGCGCGTATGCGAGCCCGCTACAGATTTGCGCTGCGAAATCGATCGTTACGGCTTCGGGCAAGCGGACGTCGTGTTCGATCATCTCGGCGAGCGTCGCGCCTTCGACAAGTTCCATGACGATGAAATACGAGTCGCCTTCGCGGCCGACGTCGTAAATGTTCACGATATTGGGGTGGGAAAGTTTGGCCGCGTGTTGCGCTTCGGAATAGAAACGCCGCACGAATTCTTTATCGGCCGCGAGTTGCGGGCGCAACACTTTTATGGCGACGCGGCGGCGTAAGACCGTATCGATGCCGGCATAGACGACCGCCATACCGCCCTGACCGATTTGACCCTCGAGACGATATCGGTCGGATAAATTACGCTCGATCAAAGGCGACCGTCTATCCGCGTTCCCGCGCGAGCGCGGTCGCCATGACACGACGTGCTATCGGCGCCGCGATCGCTCCACCGTAACCGGCATTTTCCACCACGATCGCCACGGCGACGCGTGCATTGGCCGCCGGAGCGAACGCGACAAACCATGCGTGCGATCTTCCCGCCGAGTTGGTTGCGGTCCCGGTTTTGCCGGCCACTTGCACCCCGGGTAGCCGGGCGGCGGTGCCCGTGCCGCGCTCGACGACGGCGACCATCATCGTCCGCAGATCGGCTGCGACACCGGGCGAAAGCGGTGTCGCAAGCGTACTCGGTGCTTCGAGGGCACGATCGACGCCGCCGGAACGGACGGCGCGCACTAGGTACGGCCGCGGCGTCGTGCCGCCGGCCGCGACGGTCGCGGCGATCGTCGCCATGCGAAGCGGGGTTACGAGCAGATCCGCTTGGCCGAAGCCCAGTTGCGCGAGTATTCCGGACGTCATCTCCGCGCGCGCCGGCAACCGGTCGCGCTCGACGGGCAAGGCGAAGCCGAACGGTTGGCCGAGCTTCCAGCTCTGCGCCGCCTCGTACCAACGATCCGTGCCGAGCGCGAGTGCGATCTGCGCGAAATCGATGTTGCTCGAAAGCGCGAAGGCGCCCGTAAGATCCTGAACCCCCGTCGCTTCGCCTTCATCATCGTGCACGACGAAATTGCCGACGGGAAACGCGCCCCGGTCATCGTAGGTCGACTGCAACGTTACGACGCCCGCTTCTAAGGCCGCTCCCGCCGTAAATATCTTGAAGGTCGATCCTGGCGGATAAAGCCCGTCGAGACTGCGGTCGAGCAGCGGACTCGCCGTATCGCGGGCGAGGCTCGCGAAGGTCGCGTCGATGCGCGCGGGATCGAAACTCGGTACGCTTGCGAGCGCGAGCACTTCGCCATTACGCGGGTCGATCGCAATGCCCGCGGCGCGCGGATAGGCGGCAAGCGCCGCGTACAACGTTTGTTGCACCGCCGGATCGATCGTCGTGACGACGTTCGCGCCGCGCAAGGCGAAAGGCGCCGCGCGCCGCGCCACGAGCGCTTCGATCTGCGCGAGCGGATCGCTGCCGACGGGCCTCGGCGCGAGTTCACTATCGAAGGCAGCTTCCAGACCCGACGTTCCGTAACGACCCGATGCGTAACCGACCACGTGCGCGAGCGACGGGCCGAGCGGATAAACGCGGCCGTGCGACGTCGACTTTGCGAGCGGCGAGCCGTCGCGCGCGAGAATCGCACCGCGGTATGGCGCGAGCAACGCGAGCCGTGGGTTGTGCGCGTTCGCGTACAGCCGAGGTCCGGCGATGAGTTGCACGTAGAGCTGTCGAGCGAAGAGCACGCAATACGCGATGACGAATAGGCGTACTAAGCGCGAGAGCGCGCGATTGATCGTCACGCCTTAGGCCGCCGCGCTCTAATTTACGTCGCCGTAGGCGGCCGCTCGCGCAGCACCGTCAGACCTTCGTCCGTGCGAGCGGCCAAGTACGACGCTCCATCGCCGATCGCAAAATTAACGATGTGCCGCATCTTGTCTTCGGGCAAGCCCGCGACCGCGAGCACGGCCGTAACGTCGAGTTCTTCGAGTAAGCCCGGCGCCACGTACGCCGCGCGCGGTAACGTTTCGAAGAAGCGCTCTTCGTACGGCTGATCTCGCCACGGCCCACGCTTTCCGAAAACGGTCGCATGGAAATCCCACGCACAGAGCTGACGCTCGTTCCACACGAAATGATCGCGCACGCACATGCGCCGGCACACCGCACATTGCGTCAACGCTTCAAACGGCCGTTCGATTCCATCGAGAACGTCTTCGGGTACGTCCTCCGGATTCACCAATTGCGATTCGAGGATGCGTTCGGGCACTTCCGCATGCCAGCCGACGCGCAACAGCATTTCGAGATCGCGCAGCGGCGTCACGAACGCGTGCTCGTCTTCGGGCGGAAACGTCGAATCGACCCAGCCGCCGATGTTGTCCGCGGCGATGCTCACGCGTTGCCAACCTTCTCCGAGCGTCACGCCCGCCGGCGTCCAGGCGAGCGGAACGAGCCAGGCGGTCACCTGGCCCTTTTCGGGTCGCAGCGACGAGACGAACGCAAGGGTGCTCGCATTCCCGCCGAGCACGTACACGCGTCCGTCGCGCACCACGGCTTTCGAGCCATTTCGTTCCATCGCTCGGCACTGTACGGACGAACGCCGGTAGAGGCCTTTCTGAGCGAGCGCGGGTTCTTAAACCGTCACTTCGTCGAGTTGCCCGTCGCGACGTCGAAAATAAAGCCTCGCACTTCGCGTTCGAGAGATGGTCGGAGCTTGCGGCTGCTTCTCAGCCCCGGCTGAAACTGTCACGACCGTCGTGAAGAACGGAAAACTCGATGTCGGCATGCGAGACGGAAACACGTTGAACGAGTCCCCGAAGCTCGTCATGACGCTTCCGGCTCTGCGCGGCTTCGCAAATAACGGCGCCGGAATGGTCAAATTACCGGA
>CAXTIY010000176.1:0-7307 GCA_964244215.1 uncultured bacterium | reverse complement strand
GTAGAGCGCCAGCTTTGCATGTTGGATGCCAGGAGTTCGAGTCTCCTCATCTCCACGAAATAACGAACGCCCGCACGGCTGCTGGAGCCGGCGGGCGTTTTTGTTTGGGGCTGCTGCCCTGAGTTACTTCTGGCAGGCGTTGAGCAGGTTCGATCCTTGCGAACAGGGCGGCAAGGTCGGCGAATCGTGGTGCGTGGCACCGGCGATGACCGCACCGATAACGGCCGGGATGGCGAGGAAGAAAGGCGATGCGCCGTGAGCGGCTGCGGCGGGAGCGGCGAGCGGAGCTGCGGCGACGACCGGAGCCGCTTCGGGTACCACCACCGGCGGCGTGAAGACGACCGGTGTCTCTGCGACTGGCGCGGCGATGGGGGCCGCTGCGACGACGCCGAGCGCCGGGTGGAACTTCGGCGTAATGCCCGCTACGACTTTGCGTTTGGGAGCGACGTGCGCTACCGCAACCGGATGTTGCAACGAGATATTGCCGCAAATCTGAGGGACGTAGACGACGTTGCCGTCGGCGAGTGCTACCTTCCAACCCATGACCGGCTTCCACATGACCGCGTTCTTGACCACGTACACTTGACCGTTACGATTTTTCGCGCTCATCGCATCGAGGCGGCGCGGTAAGCGTACGTACATCGCGTTGCCGTCGAGCAGAGTCGAACGAAATTCGCGATACTCGGCGGGCGACAGACCGATGCGCTTCGCGGCCTCGGAGAACTGCTGGCTATGGTCGCGGGTTGCGGCCCAAACGTCATCCGAAGATGTCGCGGGCTGGGACATCATGTGGTCGACGTACAGGTTGACAATCATGTCGTTCTTTCCAGAAGTGGGTTGGTTGATGACATCATTGTAACGAACGCCGGCCAGGCCGCAGAGGGACCATGCAGGGCTTTGACTAGGTCTTAGGTCCCATCGGCCCCGTCTCGGGCGCGTTTGCTCAGACGGTAGCCTCTTCGGAGCGCCCCGATCGAGGCGACGACTTGGCGCGAGCGCCGATTGAGCGCTCCGAGCGATAGGCGTGGAGCCGCTTCGGCGCGTTCTGGCGGCCAGATCAACGCCGCCGGAATTTCGACGACTTTGAGGCCCCGGGCGAGCAACTCCGAGACGATCCACGTGTTGAATTCGCCTTGTGGCGTACGCTCCAAGATCGGCAGAAGAACCCGGGCGTCGTACGCGCGCACCATGCCCGTAAACGTCTTGAGCGTGCCGTCGACGCAAAGTGAGAGCAGAAAATTCGCGACGCGGCTGGCGACGAGCCGGCTCGTCGGAACGTTCGCGAATCTCCCGCCGCGCATGTAGGGCGAGGCGAGCACGGCCGCGGCGCCCGTCGCATGAAGGCAAGCGACGAGCGGCGCCACGATCTCGGGCGCGTAGCTCAGATCCGCGTCGAGCAGCACGAGGCTGTCCGTCGTCGCGGCGCGGCAACCCGTGAGGATCGCCGCTTCGAGGCCCTGATTACCGTCGTGGTTACAAACTCTTATCGTGCCCGGACGCTCGCGCAAGAACGAGTCGAGCACCTCTCCCGTATTATCGGAAGAGCCGTCATTAACGACGATGAGTTCGATCTCGTATTCCGCTTCGAGCGCCGTTAGGGATGCAATGAGTCGATCGAGGACCGCCGCAATCGACGCACCTTCGTTGTACGCCGGCACGATCACACTGAAAGTGCGACGTTCCCTACCGATAGAGTAGGAGGTGAGAGCCATTACCTAAGGCTCTTCCCGGTGACGTGTACCCCTTCCGTCCTCAACATTTTTGGAAATCCTCACACTTTGAATTTTCCCACTCAACGCGTTCCGGTGATCCCGGCGGAGCCTTCTTGAGCGCTCTCCAGCCCAACATCGCCGATTCCGGCATCGGTGCGTCTTCCGGCGTTCGGCTTCGGCCGGAGCCGGCGCGCTTCGGGCTGCCGCTCTCGTTCGTATTTCTCTTGGCCGACATATCGGTCGCCGTATTTGCGGGCTACGCGGCGCAACGCATCGTCGGGCATTCGCTCCAGCCGCTGCTCCTAAACGATGCCGCATCGGAATCCGTCGTATTCGCAGTCGCCGTCTGGCTCTTGCTCTTCGAACGCATCGGTATGTACAAGCGCTCGTATTCGAGCAACGCCCTCGACGAAATCTATTCCTCGTTTGCCGCTTCCGCGCTCGCCATGGCGCCGGCGCTCGCGGTGTTCGTGGTCTTGCCCGCGCTGCATCCGTTCCGAGCGATTCTCATCGTGGCGCTAGCGATTACGGCGGCAGGCGTGAGCGGTTCGCGTTTCTTCGCCCATCTTGTACGGACGTACGTGTTCCCGCCTACGGCTCGGCGCGTAGCCGTCGTCGGGGCGCCCGAACGCGTCCTCGCACTCCCGCGCGACCTCTCGCTCGGACCGGCCGACGAAGTGATCCGGATCCCGATCGAGGATTTCGATGACGACGTCGAGGGCGCGGGCGGCGACGTCACGCGATTGCGCTGGCTACAGACGGCGCTCGAACGCGGCTGCGACGAACTGATCGTGACGGAAGCCATGCCGCCGGAACTCATGCCCGCGCTGCTGCGCATTACCGAGTCGCACGGCATTAAGCTCGCCTTCGCGCCGATGCGGATCCGTCCGCACGCGTGCAACTTTACGGTGCGCCGCGACGGCGGCCTCGCGTTACTCTATCCGCGGAGCCTAGCGATCTGCACGCCCGGCGCCTCGATGCTGCGGCGCGTGTTCGATCTCACGATCGCGATTCCGGCGCTCGTCTTACTCTCGCCCGTTTTCGCTGCGATCGCGCTCGCGGTATTCGCCGATTCCGGCACGCCTATTTTCTATCGTCAAATTCGCGTCGGCAAGCTCGGACGCGAATTTAAGATCATCAAGTTTCGTACGATGCGCGCGGATGCCGAGACCCGCAGCGGCCCCGTGTGGGCGCGCAGCGGCGACGACCGTACGACGCGCGTCGGTCGCATCTTGCGGCGAACGAGTCTCGATGAATTGCCGCAACTCTTTAACGTCGTGCGCGGCGAAATGTCGATCGTCGGACCGCGCCCGGAACGGCCGTTCTACGTCGAGCAATTTCGTAAAATGCTTCCTCGCTACGAAGAGCGTCATCTTGCAAACCCCGGAATTACCGGTTGGTCTCACATCCACATGAAGCGGAACGTCGATACGTCCGCCATCGGCGAACGCCTGAGTTACGATCTCTTCTATCTCGAGAATTGGTCGATCTTCATGGACGTGCTGATCATCTGCAAGACGGGTGCGGAGTTTCTCTTTCACAAGGCTGCGTAGCGGTGGGCGCATGAAGAAAGCTCCCGCGGGCGGCTTATTACGAAAGACGCTCCACACGTTCGCGACGCTGTTGTTCGGCCAAGGCGCGAGCGTCATCGCCGGAATCGCGACGGCGCATGCCTTCGGCCCCGCGGGAAAAGGCATCATCAGCTTCGCGGGCATCCTCATCACCTTCGCGATCACCACGGCCGACGGGCTGCGTTCGGCCGTCGCGTTTCAAATCGGTAGCGAACGGCAGAACGCGCGCGCCGTGTGGCAAGCGGCGCTGCGCATCATGGCCTTCGTCGCGCCGCTCTCGATCGTCATCTTTCTCGTGCTCGCGCATCTGCGCGCGTCGCAGCCGGCATTCATTTACGTCGCCGTCGCCTTTCCGTTCGCGATGTACGTGCAAGCCGTCGGCATCGTCTATCTGCTGCGCGATCACGTCGAAGCGATCAACGTCAAGAACGCCGCGACCATCGGCGGCGGCGGCTCGCTACTCACGCTCGCCTTAATCTTAATTTTCCACGCAAGCTTACCCGTCGTGCTTTGGGCGTGGGTCGCGACGTACGTGGCGGCCGCGGTATGGAGCACGTTCGGCGTCTCGGCGCTCCTCGGTGCGCGCGATGCGGCGCGCGATGCGGCGCTCGGTACGCGCGCTCTCGTTCGGCAACAGATCGCATTCGGAGCGAAGTCGACGCTATCGTCGAACGTCACGTTTCTGGCGTTGCGCATCGACGTGTTCATCGTGAGCGCCATGCTTTCGCCTGGGGCGCTCGGTATCTATACGCTCGCGCTCGCGACGGGCGAAGTGATGTGGGGCGTGAGCCGTTCGCTCTTATGGTCGTCGTCGGGCCGCGTCGCGACTCTGCCCGTCGCGGAATCGGCGGCGCTCACCGCGCGCGTGGTACGCTCCGTTATCCTGCTGCAATTCGCGGGCGGCCTCGTGCTCTTCATTTTTGGTCCGTGGCTCATCTCGCACGTCTACGGCGCGCGTTTCGAAGCATCGGGCAACGTCCTACGCCTGCTCCTGCCGGGTATGATCTTCTACAGCGCCGACGGTATGCTCTCGTATTTTATTTCGGTGCGCGCGGGCCGGCCGGGTTTGCTGCTCGGGCTCGAATGCATCACGCTCGTGGTTTGTGGCGTGGTGACGTACGCGACCGTCGGCCGGCTCGGCATCTACGGCGCCGCGCTCGCCAATACGGTCGCGTATCTCGCATCGTTTGCGGTCAAGGTCGTCTTCTTCACTCGCCTGAGCGATACGCCCGTCGCGGCGGTCCTCGTACCGCGCCTGAGCGACGTTCCCACATCCGTGCGCAAACGTCTTGGTGGCCGCTTCGCGCCGTTACCGGCCGATTCGTAATTTGAAAACGCGGCTGTCGTAGAAGCGGCGTTCGACGAGCACGCGCGTTCCGTCGCGCACGGCTGCCAGCACGTTGTCGCAACCGTAGCCCGTTACGCCGCCCTCACAGGCGCCGAGCATAACGAGCCACACCTGCGGCGCGTGACGCAAAGCCGCAAGCGCCGAGGCCGCTTGCGCTTCATCGTGCACGTCGATCGCTTCGATATCGTAACGCTTCGCCGGCAACGCTTTGGGAAAGGGAACGAGCCGCGCGGCGCCGCGATATTGACGCGCGTAGACGGGGACGGCGTCCGCCGGAAAGACGGCGACGACGGCACCAGGGGCGGCATGCGCGGCGAGATACGCCGCGATGCCTTTGGAATCGCCGTCTTGGGCCAGCTGATGATGCTGCCCGTAGAGCACCGCGAGCGAGAGCGCGCCGTACGTCCAGGCGAGCAGCGTGCCGACCCACGGGTAACGTCCGCGCCGGAGTGTCACGACGAGCGCGTAGCCGGCGACGAGCGCCGGGACGAAGAGCACGACGAAATGGCGCGTATCGAGATCGAGTCGAAAGACGAGCACCACCACGACGAACAACGCTTCGATCGTTACCGCGCACAAGAGTGCGGGGCCGAACTCCGGCCGCAAACGCGGCCGGGCGAAGGCGACGAGCACGAGCAAAGCGATTGTCAGCGCCTGATACGGCGCACGCCGGATGGAGGCATCCCATGCACGTTCGTACGGCAGCACGAAATCGAGCCAAGGATGCACGAGCGTTTGGCGCAACAGGCTGCCCGCGCTCGCCGTCGTTTCTCCCGAGCCGCCGATCTGCGAACCGACGATGTGCAAGAGGGGTGACGCCGCGACGCCGCACAGTGCGAGCACGCCGACGTACGGCACGAGAGCGCGCGCGCGACCCTTCGCGACCAATAGCGCGGCATAGCCGACGAACGCGAACCCGAGGAAGTATTGCGTATAGAGCGCCACGACCGCGAGCAGACCGAAGGCGCAGCGCGCCGGGACGCTGCGTGCCGAGACGAACCCGACGTCGAATGCTAACCATCCGAGCGCCGCGAGCAGCAGCGCCATCGCGTACAGCCGAATGTCGAAGGCGCAATAGATGACGAACGGATTGCAGACGATGGCGAGCGCCGGCACGAGCGGCTCGCGCTCCGGTACGATGCGACTCAGCAGCCGCAACACGGCGAAGAAAAACCCGGTCGCGCACAGGATCGAGAAGAGTCGCGCGAACCAGAGGCTCGGATCGAGCGCTCGCCACAGCGCGAGCAACGTGAAATAGAGCGGCGCCTGTAATTCGAAATCGATCGCCCGATGCCAGGCGAAGATGAAACCATGCGCGGTCGTCGCGAGCGTGTACTCTTCGTCGGTCCACGTTCCGAGCAACGATGCGAAGGCCGCGAGGACGACGAAATAGACGGCGCCGGCGATCGTCTCCGCGCGATTGCGCCGGCTCACGCGGGCTTCAGCGCTGGGCGGTCCGGCGTGGCGCGACGGCGGGTTTGAGACGGTTACGCCACGCATGGCGCGCACCGCGTGCGAGCCCTTTGCCAACGGCGCAATTCATCGCTCGAGCAAAAGCCCATAAGATCGCATCGAGCGGCCGCCGGCCACCCGCATATGCTTCGCGAGCGACGACGCTCGCCGCTTCGAATTCGAGCTGACGCAGAAATGCGAGCACCGCTTCGCGTAAGCGTGGCGCACGCAGACTCCGGAGCTCCGCGGCGCTGCCGATCGCGTAGCGGCCGGGTTCGGCGCATACGAGCTCACCGAGTTTCACGTCACCGTACCGCATGCGGCCGGCGCTCGATGACAGGCTGCCCGGTAGGACCCGGTATTCCGTCAAGACGCGTTTGACGAGCACCACGTCCGTCCGTTTGAGCACTCGCAAGAACCATTCCGCATCCTCCGGCAAATGGTAATACGGGCTCGACCCGAACTCCGCGCGTTCCATAAACCACTCGGCGTGCTCCGTGACGAGACGGCGCTCGAACAAAAGCGTGGAGGGCAGCAAAAACATCCCGTGCGCGAGCGCGCGCGCGAGCGTTTCGCGCGGGAGATGCACGACGTCCGCGTAGACGAGCGTTTCGCTAACCCGAGCATAGCCACGGTTCGCTTCGACGGCGGGAGAGGTCTGCGTGCTCCCCGGATGCACGAAGGCAAAATTCGTCGCGCATAGTGCGTCGCCCGAGCGTTGCAATGCGTCCCACTGGGCTTCGAGCTTGTCCGGAAGCCATCGGTCGTCGGCATCGAGCAGAGCGATCCACGGCTGTGTCGCCATGCGGATTCCCGCGTTGCGGGCCGCGGCGACGCCTGCGTTGGCTTGCGATATCACGGTCGCACCGAAGGCGCGCGCGACGCCTGCGGTTGCGTCGCGCGAGCCGTCGTCGACGACGACGATTTCGCTCGGGGCACGGGTCTGCGCCCGGACGCTCGCGATCGCGTCCGCGAGACTCGCCGCGGCCTCGTAGGCCGGGATGACGACCGAAATCGGGAGCGGTTCGCTCACGCGCGGCCGCGGCGCATCGCGAGCGACCGAAGTAGCGGGCGTAGCGCCCCTTGCCACGTGGAGCGCGCCGCGAGAGTCAACCGGCGGCCGGCCGTGCAATCCGCCGCGATTGCCGCAGCGAGCCAGAGCGCGTCGCTCGGCGCGTAGCGTTCGCGCTGCGCCATGACGAACATCGCGCGTGCGGCGGCGAA
>CAXTIY010000175.1:0-7312 GCA_964244215.1 uncultured bacterium | reverse complement strand
GGCGAACTCGACGACATCAAGACGCGCGTCACCCGACTCGAGCCCCGTCCGACGTAAGCGCAGTAGAGCGTTCTGCGACGCCTCGTCCGAGGACCGGGCCTTCCCTTCCCGAACCTCGCCGGGTCTTACTGTTGGAGGTTCATAGTGGCTAAGGAACGAGCCGAGATCGGCGTCTTCGGTGGCTCCGGTTTCTACTCGCTGCTCGAGAACGCGCGCGAGGTTTGGATCGAAACCCCGTACGGCGCACCGAGCGATAAGGTTGCGATCGGCGAGATCGCGGGCAAAACGGTCGCCTTCTTGCCGCGACATGGCAAAGAGCACATCTATCCGCCGCAGTCGATCAATTACCGCGCGAACCTATGGGCGATGAAAGAACTCGGCGTCACCCGCATCATCGGGCCGACGGCCTGCGGTTCGCTCAAGAACGAAGTCGCGCCGGGGGACATGGTCGTTGCGGATCAAGTCGTGGATCGCACGACGGGCCGTAAGGATTCGTTTTACGACGGCCCGATCACGACGCACGTCAGCTTCGCCGATCCCTATTGCCCGCAATTGCGTCCGCTCGCGATCGACGCGCTCAAGTCGCTCGATATCAAGACGCACGAAACCGGTACCATCGTCGTCATTCAAGGTCCGCGCTTCTCCACGCGCGCGGAATCGAAGTGGTTCCAAGATGCGGGTTGGGAAGTCATCAACATGACGCAGTATCCCGAGTGTTATCTCGCGCGCGAACTCGAGATCTGTTACGTCAATATCTCGCTCATTACGGATTACGACGTCGGCCTGCCGGGCGCGACGCCCGTCACGCACGAGGACGTGCTCAAAGTGTTCGCGAGCAACAACGAGCGCGTGAAACAAGCGATTTTTAAAATTATCGAAACCATTCCGAGCAAACGCACCTGCGAGTGCGGCTCCGCGCTCGCCAGCGCCCGCGCGTAGGGGATGCTTGCGCAGAAATAGTCCGATCGATTTTGCAGCGTACGGGCGAGCGTTCGTCTTGCTCGTACGCAACCCGCAAATCGCACTCGCTCCACTCGTCGCGTACGTCGCGCAAATTTTACTATTCATGCTATTTCCGGCGGAGATCGGCGGCGGCTTCGTCAATAGCGCTAATTCCGGAATCGCCGGGCTCATCGCGCAGCTCGTCGGTTCGTTCGGGCTCGCGGTCGCCCTCATCGTCGCCTCGACCGCGTGGCGGCGCGGCCGCGCGCCGTTCGACGATGCGTGGGATGAATCTCGCCGTAAAGCGGGCGATATTCTTTTTGCGGCGCTCGGTTTCGGCTTCGTCATCTATCTCGCCGGTCTCGTCGGAAGCTTTCTCGGTTTCTTCGGAACGCTCGCGCTAACGTTCGTGGCGTACTACTTCTTTATCTACACCATGCCCGCCGCCGCAATCGGCGGCGTGCCGGGCGGCGGCGCGCTCAACGTGTCGGTCGAACGCGCGCGCCGCGCCCCGCTGCCGACGCTCGCGGTGACGGTCGTCTACATGCTCGCCTTCACGTTCGTCCCGACGCTCGTCGTGCAGGCGCTGAGCCCCGTCTTGCTCGGCAATTCGATTTTTGCGAACGGCATCGCGTCGTCCCTCGTCGTCGCCGTTATCAAAGCGATCGTCACGGCGTACGTGGCGCTCGTGCTGGCTAAAACGTATGAAGACGTGTCCTATGGCCGTTCGTTTTAGACGCTCGACGTTTTGTTCGGTCGTTAAAAGACGCCGCGCGAATCTACCGTTCGCGCGGCGCCCTTTTCGCTGAGTCGCGGTCGGCCGAAGCCCGGCGTTACCTTTTCGCGGCCGCTGCCGTATACCCGAGCGCTTTGGCCACCGCATATCCATGCTGGATCGTACCGATGCCCGAAGCCAGATCATAACCCGTTTTGGCGAGGACCGGAGTGCCGTTGACCGTGCCGATATTTCCGAGGGTGATATCGGCGAAGTACGCCGCAGAGCCGCCCGCGTATCCGTGAGCGTCGAACACGGAGTAGAGCCCCGGTGCGATATTGCCGAGCGGCGTGCTATACCCGTAGTACTGCTGCACCGTGGCGAGGTAGCCCGCGAACGGAGCGTTGTTTACGAAGGCAAAGCCGCCTTCCCATAGGCCGTGGTAATAGATCGATGGTCCCACGCCGTCGACCGCGCCCGGTAGCACGAGATCCGGTACGTTGCGCCCCTTGTGATCGACGCCTTTGGTGGCAGCCTGCCAGCTGGGCAAGGGAACGGTAACCGAAACGCCGCCGTTCGAATCGGCGAACGCACTTTGGGCCAAGAGCTTGCCGCTGTTGTCGACGATCTGATTACTCGCGCCGACCGCCGTCACCGTATCGAGATTCGCCGGCGTCATCGGCAGGGCGATGCCCAGTTGGCACAGATTTGCGCCGCCGAACGCCACGCTTTCGAACGTGATACCTTCGGCTGCGCCTTGCGCGATGATCGGTTCGATTGCCAATTGCAGATCGCCACCGTTGATCTCGCAAGCACCGACGGAGAAGTTAACGACGTTCACGGCATCGTCGGAGACGATCGCATTGAAACCGTCGGCGATGAAACCGTTCGCGAGAGACGTTATTTCGTAGGTAAAGAGCGACGCGTCGGGCGCCGCGCCGAGAACCGATTCGGCGTCCAGCGTCGCCTGCAATCCGTCGAAGCATGACGCGCCGCATCCGCCGTCGACCGTAATCGTGGTCGTTCTCGGGCCGCCGCGCTTAACACCGAAATACTTCAGATACGTGGCCACGTCGCTATCGGTAACGGGGGAATCGATCAGGTCGGCGACGTTGCTACTGCCTCCCCGGTAGCCATGTTCGACCGGATAGTCTTCCGCTTTGACGATGGCGGAGGGGCCATACCCACCGTCAGGGCCGAAGAGCGTTCCACCGTAGCTGGTTGCCGTCCGTTTACCGGCAGCAAGCCCGTCGCTCACCGCGGTTCTTGCGACCACGACGTTGCTCAGACCGACGACGCGCGCGCCCGTCAGCGCGGCGGGAATCGTCGCGGGAGCGACGTTCGCATACGCGAGCCGGCCGCCGGCTTGACGCACCGTGTCGATGCGCGTATTGAAGAACCGCTCCGCGTTCGTCGCCGTTCCGCTGGCATGCAGGACGGTACGGTTCGCGAACGTCGTGACCTGGAATCCGCTCTTGCGCAGGTTGCGAGCCGCAACGTCGTACGCTACGGTCGAGGGCGAAAAGTACGCGCGAAACTGCGGCGCGCTCAAGAAGCGCCGGTAATAGGTCGAACTTGGATTTTGCTGCGCTCGCAAGAGCGACGGCAGTTCGGCTGCGTTGCGGTAGGGCAAGATGACCGAGAAATCGACGCGTCCCCCGGCGGCGCTACGTCCCGTGTCGCGAGCACCGTAGAGCGGTGCTGCAAGGACCTGCGCGGGCAGCGGTTTCTCGAGTCCCGCCGCGTGCGCAGCACCGGCGGCTCCGGTCGTGAGGGTTAACGCGAGCAGCGGAATTGCGTAGGCGAACTTCATCGAACTCTCTTTCTTACGCTTATTTTGCATTCGGCGTTCCGATCGGGGATCCGATGCCGGTGACATCGTCGTAGCCGGGGCCGTTGAAGTAGCCCGGGAGGCCGGAGGTCGGGCCGAATAAGAAGTTGTTGCCGATCGTAACGTCGCGGTAGAACGTACCGTAGCCGTGCTTCTTAAACGTCGCATAGAGCGCGGTATTTACGGCACCCGAGCGTTTGCCCGCGACTTGGTTACGTTCGATTAGATACGCAACGAAGATTGGGCTCGAAAGCGACGTGCCGCCGAGCGGTCCGGCGAATGCTCCATCGTAATAGAAAGCCGCGCCGGTACCTGGATCTGCGTCGAACGCGACGTCCGGAACGTTGCGCCCCGTACCGATGACGTGCGCGATGCCTTTTTGATAAGCCGGCACCGGAAAGAGCGTGGATACGCCACCGCCGCTACCGTTCCAGCCGAATTCGAACCGGTATGCTCCGGACTGTGCGACGATGAGCGAGGTGCCGCCGACGGCCGTGAAATGCGGCGCGCTCGCCGGAGCCGACACACCGAGAAGATTCGGTACGGAGAAGCATGTGGAGGCGCCGTCATCGCCCGACGAAGCGGCGAACGTGATGCCTTCCGCCGCTCCCTGCTGCGCGATGTGATCGCTCAAACTCGCGAGATTGTCGTCGAGTTCGCAACCGCCGAAACTGGAGTTGAGGGCGTCGATCTTATCGTCCGCCACGACCTTTGCATACGTATCGACGATATGAGTGGTCGATAGGTCGGGCATGAGATAGAGATAGGTCGCGGCACCCGGCGCGAGGCCCGAGATCGTTTCGGCATCGAGGTTGGTCTCTTCGCCATCGAAATTGGAAAGCGGCACCGGGCCACCATCGACGAGAACGCGTTTGAGCCCGGGGCCGGTTTGTTTGATTCCGAAATACTTCAGAAAGCCCGCGAGGTCGCCCGGCGCGCCGAGATCCGAATCGATCGCAATCCCTGCCGCATGGCCTTTTCCGTCGTACGTTCCGCCGCCCGGCTTCGCAAACTGGACCGGTAATTGGTACGCCGTCGCAAAGGCGTAGGGCCCGAGGCCCGTATCGGGACCTTGCAACGGCGGTTTGAGAGCGAGATCGATGCGTCGAGCGCCGCGGGCGATAGCGGTCTTTACGAAGATAAGATTGTTGAGTCCGGTAACGCCGAACGTAACGTCGCGGATCGAAGCCGGAATGTAAGCCGGGGAAGCGTTCACATACCGGATGCCTGCGACGTTCGTTTGTCTAACCGCGTGGAATTGCGTCGCGAAGAATCGCTCCGCGACTCTCGCCGGAGCGGAAGCATCGACGATCGAGCGATTCGGTGCCGCCTCGATCGTGAAGCCGGCAGCAACGAGCGTTCTTACGACGCGATCGTAATCCGCGCCCGAAGGTGCGAAAGCCGATTCGAATTGAGCGGGCGTAAGGAAGTGACCGAACTCGGGTGAATCCGGATCGGCCGTGCTGCCGATGAGCGCCTCGAGCTCGTTTGGATGCCGGTAATTTAGAACGAAGGCGACTCGAACGCGCGCGCTCGCCGAAAGAGGCCCGACGTCCCGGCCAGAGGCGTGCGGTACGCGGGCGACGAGCGTCGCGCTCGGCACGAAAGCAGCGGCTCTCGCCGCTACGATCGTTCCGGCGGTCGAGGCCGATGCGGCTAGCGCGAAAGCGACGCCGATCCGAAGCCTCGATGGTCGTTTGAGGAAGCGATTCATCAATATCCTTAATACGATGTTGAAGCAAATAAGGAAAACGGGGGCGAGTTAAACTCGCCCCGATAAAGACCAACAGGTTTCCCCCGAATTGAATGATAGCAGAGCGTTATCCTCTGCTTGCTCCGCTTTATCGGAAGAGAATAAGCGCGCTCTTAGTTCCTACGACCGTCGCGCGGATGTCGCTAGTCAAAATGGGGCGAGATCGTATACGAAATTACCGTCGGGAGTCGTGCTTCACGCGTCATAACGATCACGTCGCGATTCTGCGAGGTACCGAAGGAAGAAAAATACGGGCCGCTTGCGATGCGCAGTTCGGCTTCCGGAGAAGGGCACAGCGTTGCGACCGGTCTTCCGGCCCTGCGCGCGCTAATCTGGACACCTCGCGTCGTGCGCCGCGCATGGCAATCCGGATGCACGTGCACGCGACTTTCGATTAGGTGCCTTCCGGTGCCATAGAGCCGGTCTTCGAACGACCATTCGCCGCTCGCATAGCGTACGGTGCGCTCGTGTCGCGTTCGTGTGGGAGGACGTTCGTAGCCGTCGTGAGCGCCGACGAACGTTGCTTCGCGCGAGCCGAGCAGCGTCAGCTTCGGAGCGAGCGGATTCGCCCTGCGGCCCACACGGAAAACATCCCAAATCTCCGATTGCTCTGCGCCGTCGATTTGAACCGTATTATGCGCGGCCGTGCCGCGTGCGTAGCGGCGCTGCGCATTCGGTTCGTATTCGAACACACCGGTGTCCACGATGACGCGTTCACCGCCTAGTGCCAGCTCGTAACTCAAAGCGTCGCAGTGTCCGTGCCCAGGCTGGTAGCGCGGGCCGAGCGGGCCGCAATCGATTATGAGCGCGTTCGCTCCGTCGCGGATCGAGTAATAGCCGCTCGACGTAAGCGCTCGCAGACGCAAGCCTGGAGGCTCGACCGCCGGCTCGTAACCGAGCGTCGTTCGTGCGTTCGCAAAGATTTCGGCCGGCGACGGCCCGACACCGTGCGCGGCATCGTTGAAGAGCGGCAGCGTACCGTCCGGCATGAGCATCGCGCTCATAAAGTCGAGCCCGAGAAGCGCGTACGTTCGCAGTGTCTCGAGCGTACTCACATTCTCTTCGTGCGCACCCGCGCTCACATAGGCGTAGACGTCCAAAATATCTTCGAGCGAGATCGCGTGATACATCGGACTACGTTCGTAATGTCCGCCGTCGGGCAAAAACTCTTCGCGCATCTCCGAGAGAAAGATGCGCAGCCCGACGTCTCGCCACCGCTCCGCATCTTTTCCCACGAAGAACGTGCCGGCGAAGAGCAGTGCTTTGGCATTCTTGAGATAGTGGTTCGCGAGGATGTGCGTCTCGAGATTGTTCTCAAGCCACAACGCCTGCTCGTACAAGCTCGTAACGAAACCTTCGTCGATGTCGCTCGGCGCGAGCCGCGTAAAGAATTTGATCCAATTGACCATACGTAGCGACGTCGGATACGCCGTCCACGCGTCGCCTTTCTTTGCCGGATGCGCTCGGGTCCAATCCGAAACGATCGCGCGCTTCCACGCTCGTGCGCGACCCGGATCGTTCAAGTAATCGAAGTAATGGATTTGGATGCGCAGCGGTCGCCACAGCTCGCCCGTGCTCCAATTGAAGGCGCTTGCCGTAGCATTCTCACGACCCGCGAGGCATAATTCGTCGAGCAACTTCCCTTCGGTCGATTCGGGAAAAACGATCGATGTCGGTTGCCGAATACGCGGTCGATCGCTAGCGGCATGCGGCTTGGAACTGCGCCGTACGAGCCGCCGATATGCCCAGTGCGCTAATTGTCCGCGACGCAGATGCCCGATCGTTCGAAGATAGAGCGGCAGCCGGCCGACCTTCACGCCTTTACGGGCGCGGGCGCGAGTTGCATCCGCAAGTAATCGACGACGAGGCCGGCCGATACGTTCGTCCGCGAGATGCGCTCGACTTCGGCGACGGGCGCGAGTAAAGCGATGATGGCCTTCGTTTCCCGCTGCGGCAGCCGCGCGATGAGATCGCGCTGATCGGCGGCCAACAGCGGAACGCCGCTCGCGCCGAGCGAGAGCGCGGCCCAATCACGGATCGCGACGCGCACGATTTCGATGAGTTCCAGAAC
>CAXTIY010000174.1:0-7348 GCA_964244215.1 uncultured bacterium | reverse complement strand
CGTGCGCGACCTGGCCCCGGCGGCGTTCGCGCTAATCGGCAATGCGTCACGGCGACTTGCGCCGGGGCTCGCGCCTTTTCCGATCGGGCTTCGCTAGCGTTCGCCGCTCTCTAGTTCAAACCAACACTGGCGGCCGGCTTACGCGCGACGATGAGATGGTTGAGCACGTCGCGTTCCGTGCGTAAGAAGCGTCCGAGAATTACGCCTGCCACGTTAATCACGAGATAGAACGGCGCTTTACTCGCTTTGAATGCGAGGGTATCTTTGAAACGAAACGTGTCGCCGGCACACAGGATTGCATTGTTAAGTGCTTGCGCGGCGACCGCAACACCACGACCCTGCTTCGTTTGCATTACGACATCGAAGCCGGCGTCGACGATTACGCGAGCGAGCCCAATCTCGGTATAGCGAAAGAAATCGCGCGGCTCTTCGTGCAGTGGCCAATACTGCGGTACGGATAGCACGAGATGACCGCCCCGCCTTAGAACGCGGTAAAATTCCGCCAGAGCGGTCGCGGGATCTTCGAGATGCTCGAGCACTTGCGTGCACAGGATCGAGTCGACGGATTCGTCCATGAGCGGAATGTTGTAGGCGACACCGTGAATATCGGCGTCGGGATTATCCGCCGTGTCGAAACCGATCCACTTCGCAACATCGTATTTCGCATTCCGATACGGGCGGGCGCCACAGCCGACGTCGAGCAGCGTTCCCGATGCATAGCGGCTCAGCGCATCGTCGACGTCGCGTGCGAGTTCGCTGAGCAAAAACCAATCCGGATAGAAAATCGGAACCGACGAACTCTTGCGACGTTCGGCCGGGTGCTTCGAGCTTCGCTCGGTCATCGTCGAACGGGCGCACTAGCCCACGGCTTGAGCGCGAAAATTTTGTCGGCGAGTTGCGTTGCGAAGACCGAGCGGCCGAAGCGCGAGTAGTGATGGTCCCACGCATTAAAAAGCGGCACGCGCGCGGGCGCGGCATATGCGCTCAAGAATGCCGGCCAAAGATCGAGCGTCGGCACGCCCGATTGCTGGAGAACGCCCGCGATCTCATCGTGATAGTACTGGAGGTTCGTCGGTTGATCTTGCGGCCCGGTCTCGGCGTGATCTTCGGGCAGCCCTTTAGGGATGCGGAAATAGGCGTATTCGTCCGGAAAATCCGCGGCGCCCGGTGCGTTCACGACGAGAAACGGGATGCCGTTCGCGTGCAGCGTCTGCTCCGTTTTCGCAAGCGCCTGCCCGACTTTCGCTTGCCAGCCGTTCGGAAAGGCGTTACCGGCGTACGTGTCGCCGCCCATTTGCGCGTATGTCGAGAAATCCAGCACGACCATATCGAAGACGCCTTCGGAAAGCTCGTTGTCGATGAGATTGAGCGAGCCCGCAGTATCGAGTCCGAGGCGCATGATCGGGAAGACGTGTGGCACCCGGCTGCCGTGGTCGCCCGCGAGCAGACGGTCTTGCAATTGCCCGGCGAGCGACTCGTGCCAGGCTTGATCCCACCACAAGTACGAGCTTCCGACGATCGCGATCCGGTACTCGCGCGGATTCGGGCGCGTGGGCAGTTCGCTCTGCGCCTCGTCGGTGGTCAGGTGCGTGCGGCGATCGAACGCCGAAAAAAGGCGGATACGCCGATTGCCCGTGTCTGCGACGGCAACGGTACCGCTCGGAGAAATCGCGATGCCCACCGGTTCGTCCACGAGCGCGCTCGCGCCCGGCCCGTCGGCGAATCCGGCGATCCCCTTGCTCGCGTTCTCCGGCGGCACGGCGGTAAGCGGACGCGTATAATTTAGGGTGACGTTGCCGGCGTGCTCCGTTTGCCCGAGCCGCACGGCACTATCGAGGGCATCGGTAAAGACGAAGTCGTTCGTTGCGAACGCAGCGAGCGCCGAAACCGGGCCGGCGTTGCTCGACCCCTCGCGCAAGATCACCTGACCGCTCGGCGCCGGTTGCGCGACGTAGCTCAGTTCGAGTGGGAAGAGACGGTCGACGGCGAGCGTCGAGAGATCGATGCGTTCTATCGTCGCGGTGGACGCGACGAGAAGCGAATTCGGCGCGTCCCTCGTCCACGCAAGCGCGACGATCGCTCGCGAATCGTGAAAGGCAAGCGTCGTAACGTTGCCGCGCGTGTCGAGACGTCGCACGCCATTTGGCGGATCGGCCACATATACGTTACCTACGGCGTCGCGTGCGAGTGCCATTGGCCGTGCGAAACGAGCCGAAGTTCTGTCGCCATCCATAACGCCCGGCGCCTCGTTGCCGGCGTATGTCGTGACCGCGCCCGCGCGAATCGAGCGCAGACAATGGTTGTAGGTGTCGGCGACGAGCACGCTGCCGTCGGGCAACGGCAGCACGGCGGAGGGCATGTTGAAAGTTGCTTCGAGAGCCGGGCCATCGCGATAAGACCCGGCAGCGCCGATTCCGAGCGGCACGAGAGGCGCTGCGCCGGCGAGCGTGCTGACGACGCCCGTCTGGGAAACGACACGGATCCGTTGTGCATCGCGATCGGCAACGAACAGCCGCCCGTCGCTTCCGTATGCGATGCCGGCCGGAGCGACGAACGATGCAGATGCACCAGGCCCGTCGGTTATGCCGACGGCGCCCGAGCCCGCGAGCGTGCTGACGGTGGGTAGATCCGGCACGTCGCTTACATCGGGCGTGCCGGCAATCGCGGAGACGCTAACGGTTGCGACGAGAGACAAAATCGACGCCGACACTATTGCTGCGGTTATGAAGTTCATGCAGACATGTAAAGAGAAGCGATTGCGACCATATTTCGTGCGAATCGAACGGCGCTTGTAGCGAGCGAACGAGTCTTTCATAACGCCTTCGCGCACTCCAAGCGCAGGCCTCTGCCGACACGAAGTTCCCGAAGCGAGAACGTCGCGAACTTCAGGATAGCACTCCTCTCGTATCTATTAGCCATCGCAACGATTGCTGAGAAAAGAAGGCAAGCTCGTTCACGCACACGCTTGCGAGCTTAGCCCGATGACCAAGGCTTCCCACGCACGGTCGCCAAACGTCTCACCCTGTGTTAGAGGTTCGATCTGATTCGAGCGATCTTGCGCGTGAAGTGCGAATCATCATCCCGGCCCATAACGAGGCCGGCCGGCTCGGTCAAACGGTCGGGGATCTATGGTCACATTTCGGTACGCGCGCAACGCTGCTCGTCGTCGCCAACGGCTGCTCGGATGGCACGGCCGCTTTGACGCGGTCGCTCGCGCGGCTATATCCCACCGTCGAGCTCCTCGAGATTCGTCAACGCATCGGCAAGGGCGGTGCGGTTCGCGCCGGTCTGACGCTCGGCAGCGAGCCGTACGTCGCCTTCATCGATGCGGACGGTTCGACGGCGGCTAACCAACTGGACGTGCTTTTGCACGCGTGCGTCGAGCGAAAGCTTAGCGGCGCGATTGGGTCACGTTGGCTGCCCGGCTCGCGTATTGCCAGAAAGCAGCCTTTACAGCGGCGAGTCGCTAGCCGAGCATTCAACGGCATCACGCGGCTCGCTTTCGGCCTTCGCTACACCGACACGCAGTGCGGAGCCAAGGTGTTCGAGCGAGCCGCGATCGACGGCGTTCTGGATCACCTCGAGATCGCAAATTTTGCGTTCGACGTCGATCTCTTACTCGCGCTGCAAAAGATCGGAAAGCCCGTCGCTGAGATTCCGATCTCTTGGGAACACGTCGTCGAGTATTCGAAGGTTCGGCTACTGCGTTCTGGTCCCGCGATGCTGTGGGCTCTGCTGCGGCTCGGCATTCGTGAAAGCGTACTCGCGCGGGTCCCGTTCATCGATTCGCTCGGCCGTTCTGAAACGCTGCCGGTGCGCTGCGGTCTCGACGTTCTCTTCCTCGTTCCGCGTGAACACGAGGCCGGCTCCGGATTTACAACGCTCGTGAACGGGTTACGCGCTCGCGGCCACGTCGCCCGTGTGGTGAAACTGCAAGATATCGGCTCGCTCGTGAAGTTATGCGTCTGGTACCTGCGCTTCGGTCATCGCAGAAGCGATGTCATCGTACATCAACTCGGCACGCTCGGGTCTCGCATCCTCGCTTCGTCCGCTAAGCCGAAATATTCCTTAGCTGAAGTGGAGGCATTCGCCGAGCGATCCGCACTTTTTTCGGACGATTTCATTAAAGAAATTATCGACGCGACTCATAGCTCGCAGTATCTGCGCCGAAACGACGATGGTTGGATCCTGGCAACGCAGCATCTCGAACCGTCGTTACTCGATCCGCTCTAAGATCGACTCAAGCTAGAGCTTACAGTACGCCGGCGTGAGCCACATAACCGGCACCACGTGATGCGCCGGTAGCGACCGCAAAACGTCCGACGATCGAAGCCGGAGCGCCGCGTTCGCGTCGGTCGGTAGCGCGAAAGCATAAAGCCGTCCGCTTTGGTCCACGACGAAAACTTCGCCGCGTGCGATCGCCGGTTGCGCGCGCGAGTCACCGCATATCGGCTTCGACCACACGACGGCACCCGTTGCGGGATCGATATCTTCTACGTTTGCATCATCGGTCGTAATCGCGAGATCCGACGTCGTTGCAGCGGGTGCCCAATACGGCGACGTCGCGGTTTTTTTCCAACGCTGTGCACCGGTTGCCGGATCGAGCCCGTAGAGCATTCCATATTGCGTGATCGCCGAATTCGCTTTGTAAGGATCGGCCGGAAAACCGCCGCTTACGACGAGCGTCGAACCCGAGAGGGCCGGCGTAGAGAAGCCGCCGTTCCCATCGGTCGCACCGAGATTTCGCGACCATCGGATCGCCCCGGAAGCCGGCACGACGGCATACGTCTTGCCGTTCTTCGCGTTGACGTAACCCGTCCCATTGAGTTCGGCAACGGTCCCGCCGACGTCATCATCGGTTAACGGATTAGCGGTTTGATCCGACCATAAAAGCGACGCCGTGGTGGAAAGCGAGACGATGGCGTTCGCGGTCGTCGGACTAACCCCGCACGTGTTACCGGTGCCGAACATCAAGCGGCTGCCGTCGTACGTTACCGAAGACCAGATCGCTCCACCACCGCTGCTCGAAGCCGGAACGGTTTGCCATTCATAGCCCGGCGCGCCGGTCGTTTCGTTGAATACGTACACACCGCCCGGATGGCACCAGCCGGGATCGCCGATCGAAACCGGCACGTAAATCGAGCCTGCGATCGCAACCGGAGAGCCATGCATGCCGCCGTTGATCGAACGATGCCACTGCGTCGCTCCGGTCGCCGGATCCAGAGAATACAGCGTCGAGTCGGCCGTCGTCGGCTCATCGACGTAGGTCGCAACGATGAGATGGCCGTCGAGCAGCGCGGGCGTCATCTTGAATTCGGTATTGAACTGCCGGCGCCAGATGACGTCGCCGGTGAGTGCGTTCAAAGCGACGAAATTGCCTTTAACGTCGCCGGCATAAACGACGCCGTTCGCTTCGATGGGGCCGGCCGTATCGTAGGCGCCGGCACTCTTATAGGTCCAAATGAGACTGAGGTTAGAAACGTTTTGAGCGGTGATGCCACCCGCCGACGGTTGAACGCTCGTTCGCTGCAAATCGTGTCCGAACGTTACCCAGTCCGCGCTCTGCGTCAACGTAGAACCTGACGGCTGTGCGACATTGGGGGCCGGCGGCACTGACGTCGGTAGAACCGCGGGGGTCGAGGAACTTCCACCGCCGCCGCCGCTGCAACTCGTCAGAAGTAGTGTAAGCGCTACCAGCGCAGTGGCACGTGGATTACCGGTACGGGAGATAACTTGAACCTCGCTGATCGAACGAAAGCTCGCTCGATGACGTTTGAAAGATGGCCGCATACTTCGGTCATGTAACGTAAGAAGTGGTTTCCTGGATGACGAGAACCCAACCTTTGAAGCCGTTCTGCTTCATATTCTTCGCAGCGATGCTCGCATTTCTGGCAGCACCGAGTTCGAATGCGAGAGCGGACGCCGGTTCGAAAACGGGCGGCGATGCATCGAGTGTCGTGCACGATCGTCTGACGAACTTAGCAGCCGACGTTGCAAAGCGCATGAACGACCCGGCGGCCTCCGTCGATACGCGCGACCTCGGCAACGCCGCCTTTACGGTGCTATTGCACGGCGGAGACGCGGCCTTAGCACAAAGCGAGATCGACCGCGCGTTCGTGAAGCAAGACCTCCGCGAGAATAGTCCGACATACGGTCAGATACCGTGGCGCACGGTCGACTCGGGCATCACCGATGTCAATGCGGCGCCGTTCTTCGGACAGGGTCTCGGCGCGGTGCTAAGCGCATATTCGAACCGCTTCGCTCCAGGTTACGTCGCGTCACTGCGACCCAAAGTCGTCGCGCTCACACAAGCGATTCTCAAACAAGCGGTACCGGTCACCTACACGAATATCTATCTGACACGAGCGGTCGACCTGCTCTTGCTCGGTCGCCAACTCGGCGACCAGGGGCTCGAGGGAACGGGCCGAGACTCGCTTCGCGGTTGGATCGCATATACGAAAACGAACGGCATCAGCGAGTTCGACAGCGCCACGTACTACGCGGCCGATGTCGAAGCACTATCGGAATGCTACCGCTTCGCGCCGGTTTCGACAGACCGGAAAACCTGCGAGGTCGCGCTCGATTACGTATGGACGGACATCGCTGCGAACTATCTCCCTTCCGCTCACAAAATCTCCGGGCCGTCGAGCCGCGAATACGACTTCATCAGTGGTAACGATGCGGTCGCGTACTGGCTTGAGGGCGTCGGTTGGGACAAGACGGTGCAGCTCGCAAACACGAACTTGCAGGCAGCTTACATCGAGGACTTGCTTGCGAACAACGGCTACAAGCCGTCCGCGTCGATCCGGGCAATCGCCTTTGGGCCGCCACGCGACGTCACGAGCACCTTCGACAATTATGCGGGTCACACGCGCTTCAACTGGGTCGGCCGAAACGTCTCACTCGGTTGCGCGGGCGGCTCTTACGGGCCACAAGACAAGATGCTCGTCGCGACGTTCGCCGGCACCGCAAAATCGGCGCAACTCAACGTTCTCTTGCAAAAGAGCGGCGTGGCCTATGGAATACAGTCGGCAACGCTGAAGCCGGATCACGTCTCGCCGACGCTCGGCTGCATCGAACACGGCGGCGCGGCCATCGCTAACTTCGACGTCGATATGCATTTGCTCGGAGCGACACCGCACGGCTTCGAAACAGATGTGATATTCCCGCTCGGTGCGTCGCTAACGGTAAACTCGAATCCGGTTTCGCTTGCAAACGGCAACATCACACTACGGCCGGGCGACATTCTCGCGATCGCATCGGGCGGCGGCGTTGTCGCGCTCAAAGCGATCCGCCTCGATAGTGTCGGTTGTCAGCCGACCCCGACGAGTACAACCGACGCGAACGC
>CAXTIY010000173.1:0-7350 GCA_964244215.1 uncultured bacterium | reverse complement strand
CGGAAGTTGCTGCGCGGCCGCATCGAGCATCTGAAACCAGGTTGCCGACCGGCCGACGACGTTCGTTTCGATGTCGCGCAATGCGGTGTCGTCTACGCCGGTTAACCAGGCTACGTTGTGGACGAACGGTCCGCGACCGTAACGTCGCGCGAACGTTGAAACGCCGAGGGCCGCGTCGTTCGCCTGTTTCGAGACGCTTCGATCTTCGCGGCGACCTTGATACATCGGAAAGAGCTGAGTGCCGATGCGGTCGTAACAGTCGTAATCGAGTTGCTTCACTTCGAACGCAATGATCGCAGTTGTGACGGATGCTGCCGGCGACGTGCCGCTCGGACGACGACGCTGCTGCGGAATCGCACGCGCATGCTCCATATTCACGAGCACGAGGAGATCCACGTCGACATCGGTGCGGACGCCGACGAGAATGTCGATATGATCGCGCTCGCTTGTGACAACATCCGGCCAGACCGTCGCAATTTCGTTGCGGAGGCGTTCGGCGATCGCCATTTCGTTTTCCGGCGAGATTGGGTGAATCGCGATCATCGCATCGTCAATCTAAGTGGCCTGTCCGGAGCGTAAATGGCCGTAAGCTTGGAAAAAGGCGCTTCTATCGCGGCTCGGCTCGGACTCCGATGTTCGCGTTGCGACAGCATTGACCGTTCCGTTCTTTGCCGTAAATTGTTACCAGCCCACGCGGCTCTCGGCGGGCACGAACAAAGGACATCGGAGTGAAGAGTTCTACAATCGCGCTGTGCCGAAACGATAGCTCCGTATCTCTGAATCTCGCAACCATCATGACTCAGCCGAACATTACCGGCGTTGGCTGTCGTAGAGCCGGACAACATAAGTCGTGGGACTTTCGAGCAGTTGCGAAATGTCGACCGCGACGGTTGTCGTTTGTGAAGCGATGTTGCCGATGAAAAGCGAGATCTCGCCATCGCGTCGCACGTAAACTTCCGTGGCAACATCGCTTTCGACATCGGAGGTCGCGCTAGTCCGCGGCAACCCTTCGGCGTGGTCGGACTGTCACTCGATCCGGAACAGCCGGCTTGGAACGCAATTCCAGCTGTTCGATCTCTTGGCAACCCATCGCGCTCGGCTCGCACAACTTCGCGCGCCGGCGTGCTCCGTTACGTGCCATTCTCGATTGCAAGCGACGAACGAGCGTAGATCGAATCTAAGGCAACGGAACGACCATCGACGAAAATCTCGGCATCATCGTACGTTTCCGTTCGCCATGCACCGTCCCGACCGCGGACATCGACTTCGCAGCGCCGCATGTCGGCATGAACGACGACATATGAGACGAGCGACGCGAGCGCCCGATAAGCCGCCCGCTTCTCGACGAGATCGTACGAGCGAGTACTCCGCGATAAAACTTCAGCAACGATGCGTGCTTGTTCTACGACCGTCGCATCGCCGGGTACGACTTCGCAAACAACCCCAGCGTCTGCATAGTAGAACGTGTCTGCGCTTACTCGAACCTTGACATCCGAACCGAACGTTCTACATGGTGGCGGAAACAGGCGATCGAAGGCGATACGCAGATTGAAAGCGATGGTATCGTGATCGACCGTACCACCGGCGAAAGCCATGACGAAGCCACGGTGGAGTTCGAACTTCTCGTCTTGAGCAGCTTCCCAGCCCAAGAACTCGCGCGCTGCGAGTTGAGGAATAACAGGCTCGCTCATGGTACCTCGGCACGATCGTTTGCCGTAACGCAGATATTGTTTAATCCGTTTGCTACGGCGAGGCGTCCGGCCTTGCCAAACACCACTGACACTATTCCTTTGAGCGGAGTCGCTAAAGCAGCCGGTCGCAACGCAGCCGCGAGGGTTAGACCCCTCACCGCCATAGCCCGCAAGCGGCACTCCAGTTACGAACCGGAGACATCACCGGATAGTCGACTGCCCCGACGTGCGCACAGCAAGCGGAGTCCTTAGTGCGCCGGTCCGAGTGCGCGACGGCGGAGTGGCTTGAACGCGTATCGACCATCGGCTGCCGGCGGCGAAGGCGAGCAGACCGTCGTGCAGTTTCGTGTCGGCATTAGCTTGCATACCGTTCCAGCGCAGTTCGTTCCATGCAGCTCGTCGCTCGCCGCGATGCGTCGCGGCTCGCGGTAACCTACGCCGGCGTTGTGAATGATCGCATCGAAGCCGCCGCGTTCGTTGACGCCCGTGGCAACCTCACGCGTTTGCGCGATGCTCGAAAAATCGCCAAGGACGATACAGCTCGCACCCGGCACCGCCGACATCGCTTACACCGCATGCGAACGCGTCTTTATCCGCGAACACGGATTTATTTCGACCGCGGGTCGAAGGACGTCCATTTGTTAACTTCGACGCTTAGCGAAGTATTAGAGACTTACCCACGCTCCACAAGCCACGCTGAAGTGCGCGACGCTTTCGAACCGGTAACGGAACCCCGAGCGCACGCTGCGCGTACTCGAAACGCTGGTCAGATGCCCGCGGCGACGGCTTTGAGTGCGTCGAATCGTTCGTGGACGACCTCGACGAGTTCGCGCTCCGCCGGATCGTTGAGCCAACGGCTGAAAGCGCTGTAGAAAACGACGATGCCCATTTCGGCGGCGAGGTTCGCGGCGGGTTCTAGTATGCCGCGACGTTGCAAGCCTTCTTCGAGCGCCGCCGTGAGCGTCGATCGTTTAATGAGATCGCGCTCCTGTAAGTCCGGGTGAGCGGCAATAATCCGCTGGCGTTCGCGAGCCAGTATGAGTCGCCCGTGCATGAGGGTGGCGATGGCTTCGACGCCGATCCGCACGGCTTCGATAGGAGGCAGTTCCGCAGGAACGCCCTCGAGCGTGCGCAGGAGTTCTTTCTGCAGCACGGCCGAGCCGCCGAAGAGCACCTCGCGCTTATCGGCGTAGTGCCGAAAAAACGTGCGCTCCGTCAAACCGGCCCGTTTTGCGATGTCCGCAACGGTCGTCTGATCGTACCCGCGATTCAGAAAGAGTTCGCCCGCGGCTTTTTCCAAGCGGCCTCGCGCGTCGGGCTCCCATCGGCTCATTACATTCTATCTTACACGTTGACAGTGACTGACATCCATGCTAAATAATCCATGTCAGTCACTGTCATCTTGGAGAGCTTCGAATTATGCGCGTCTTCGTCACCGGTGCGACCGGCTTTATCGGATCCGTGGTCGTTAAAGATCTCATCAACGCGGGCCATCAGGTGCTCGGTCTTTCCCGCTCGGACGCGGGCGATCGTTCGCTCATTGCTGCCGGCGCAGCGGTGCATCGAGGCGATTTGCAGGATTTAAATAGTCTGCGGACCGGAGCAGCGGCTTCCGATGCGGTCGTGCACACCGCATTCATTCATGACTTTACCAAGTTCCAAGAGAACTGCGAAATCGACGGACGCGCGATCGAAGCGATGGGGTCGACCCTCGCGGGAACCGGTCGCACTCTGATCGTGACCTCAGGAACCGGAATGCCTGGACCGAGTGGCCTCGCAACGGAAGATCTCGATCCCCCATCGGTCTTGCCGCGCGTATCGGAGCAGGCCGCGATGGCTTGGGCATCGCAGGGCGTTCGCGTTTCGGTAGTCCGCCTACCGCAGGTGCACGATCGGAATAAATTAGGCCTTGTCTCTCCACTCATCGCGATCGCTCGCGAGAAGGGCGAATCGGCATACGTCGGTGACGGGCTTAATCGGTGGCCGGCATGTCATCTGCTGGATGCTGCACCACTTTACCGCCTGGTGCTCGAGAAGGGGGTCGGCGGGGCTCGCTACAACGCGGTGTCTGAAGAAGGCGTATCGGTCCGCGAGATTGCAGAAACGATCGGCCGCGGGTTGAAGATTCCGGTCGTCTCCAAATCGCCCGAAGAAGCAGCCGGCCATTTTGGACCGTTCGCGTTCTTTATCGGTTCCGATCTTCCGGCATCGAGCGCGCGTACGCGCGAGCGACTCGGTTGGCATCCGTCGCAAACGACTAGTCTCATTGCGGATCTCGAGCACGCGACCGATTTCGCAACTGCACCTTAGAGGAGGTGGCGCGTTGCGCTCGCTCGGCCCGTTCGTTCGCGAATTACAAGCGTAATAGACGATTCGGCAGCCTGAGATTGTGGCTCGAGTGAGCAGCTCCGTTCCGGTCCAAAACGTGAGATCTCTTTAGCGTGGCTACGGAATCGGTCAACCCTCGCTGCCACGTATGGCGTCCGCGAGAGAAGCATCATTAAGCTTGGCGTCGCCGAATTCCAAAGTGGACGGAAGTTCGATATGCAAGCCATGTTGTGGGGCGATGGAGATACGGCCATGCGCCAACACGAAGTCGAGGGCATGCCCGCCGACGAGCCGATCGTCACCGACGAAATGCAGGTGGTACTCCGGCCCGGTGATGGTCTCTGCATACGCGGGCGAGCGGAAACCAGCCAGCGTTCCATACACTTCTGAAAAGCCGTTCGGCGCCTCTTTCGCGACATCGCTCGCGAGCGGCACGTACGGCTTCTCTTGACGTCGTACCGTTCGGGTCGATACGGATGCGAACAGCCCGTCGATTCTAACGGCGTAGAAAAGATTTGCCGTAGTGAGGTCGCCTATCAGCATCTCGACCTGAGCTTTCGTCATGGGCGACGTAATGTCGCGCTCGATCGTCGGCTCGAAGAACGTGACGACGGCAAAAGGAGTCTTCTGCTCGGGATCGACCGGTCGCACCGTTCCGTCGGAACGTAACTGGTAAAACTGACCATCGAAGGCGACCATTTCACCGTCGAGTTCGTTGAACGTGCCGACGCCGAAGTCACCGTGCTCCCGCAGCGATCCGTACGTAACTTCGCCATCGTAGACACCTTGGAAAAGCGCGCTCATCAAAGAGGTCTGATAGATTTCGCCCGTTTGGTGGCTGCAACTTTTGGTATTTCGAAGGCGCTCGAGTGCCGGCACCATCGCTAGTGATCCCTCAATCGGCAAAGGTCCCATTCCTTACCGTCGCTTAATTCAGTTCGCTCGACAAGACATGTTGCCCGAGTTCGAAGTTCTTACTGTAGTCGATTGGAACGTCGACGATCACGGGTCCCGACGTATCGAGAGCTTTGCGCATGACGGCGGTAAGTTGACCCGGCGTCGCCACACGAAGGCCCACAGCGCCGAAGCTTTCGGCGTACTTCACGAGATCCGGCTCTCCGAAGCTCACGCCTGAAGTGCGGCCGTACATGTTCATCTGCTGAAACGCAACCATGTTGTAACTACCATCTCGAAGGACGAACATCGTGATGTTCGCTTTTAGGCGCACCGCAGTCTCGAGCTCCATAGAGGAGAACAAGAAACCCCCATCTCCTGCGACGGCGACAACCTTCTTTGAGGGATAGACGAGACTCGCGCCGATTGCCCATGGGAGAGCGACTCCGAGCGTTTGCTGGCCGTTGCTAAACAAGAGCCGCCGAGGTTCGAATGAAAAGAAGTGCCTTGCCATCCACACATAATTCGAGCCGATATCGACCGTTACGACGGCGTCATCATCCACGAACTTTCGTAGCGTGTTAACGAAGACGAGCGGATGCAGGCTGCTCCCGGAGTCTGGTAGCGGCGGGTTTTGAAGCGATTCCCACTCGCGACGAATCTGCGTTAGATCGACGTCGAAGTTCGTCGAGCGCGCGTCGAGTTTTTGGCGGAGCGCTTCGAGCGTTGCAGCAATATCGCCGCGCAACTCAATATCCGGCTCGTAGTGACTATCGATCAGGGCAGCTGTATCGTCGAGGTGGATTATCGACCGCTTCGAGCCGACGTTCCAGAAGCCAGGGTCATATTCGACGGGGTCGTATCCGACGGCGAGCACGACGTCCGCCCTGGCGAGAAGCTTGTCGGCAGGCTGATTATGGAATAGGCCCATTCGCCCAAAGAAGAGCGGAAGCAATTCGCGTGAAATGGCGCCGGCGCCCTGAAAGGTGCCGACGACGGGCAGTGCGTGATGCGTTAGAAGCGCCCGCACTGCAGCGGTCGCTTTCGGTTCGCTCGCGCCCATGCCCACCACCACTACGGCAAGCTTAGCGCCGGCAATCTTGTCCGCAGCCTCTTGGATGCTCGAAGCCGGTGCGCTGCCGAGTGGCGGCACGCGCAACATAGCAGGTGGAAACGCATGCGTCTCCATCTCCGCCACGTCCGATGGAATCGAAATGAACGCAGCGCCCATGCGCGGTGTCGTTGCGGCTCGGAACGCGTTTGCCACGACCTCGCCTGCCGCGTTCGGTGAATTAAGGTCGACGCTGTATTTGGTCACCGCGCGCATGACCGAGACGCTATCCATCGACTGATGCGTCTGCTTGAGCGCATCAGAAAGCGATACGGCACCGCCGATTGCGACGACTGGGTCGCCCTCGGTCGTCGCCGTAGCTAAGGCTGTCGCGAGATTCGCAGTTCCCGGACCCGATGTGACTAAACAGACACCTGGCCGCCCGGTTAGCCTACCAATGGCACCCGCGATAAAGCCGGCGTTCTGTTCGTGCCTACAGACGATGAGTTCGGGCCCTTCGTCATCGAGCACGTCAAAAACACGCATGATCTTTCCGCCTGGAATTCCCAAAATGTGCTTTACGCCTTGATTGACCAAACTGCGAACGAGAAGTTGCGCGGCGTTTTGCGTCGACACCGATTCCGGCCGGTGTATGTCGTGGTCCAGGATGCTCATTACCGAGACCTCTCTTGAGCTAGGTAGGGATTAGACTTCTCGCGCTCTATGGCTGGGCTGGCTATCTAATACGTCAAGCCGGTGACGCTTGGTAAACCTAGTCGACCGGCTGCTAAGCGTTCTGCATGGGATCGCATCAACGGTGCCGGAAAACGAAGCCCGCTATCCTAATTACGCGTCAGCAGCGGCGGAAGACGAATGATGCCGTTCTTCGCAATCTGGGCGCGGTGAGCGGCAACAGGAATTGGTCATGGGTTGGCTTGCACTTGGCACAATAGACTTATCGGATTTTCGAGAGCGTCAAAATGTAACCGAGTGACACAAGTGATCCAGCACATCGGTCGACGAGCGCCTGACAAATGCGTGCGCGAACGATCACTATCACGAATAGTCAGCGTAACGCCCACGATTTCAAAATACAGAACGCCGACGATGCGGCCGCATCATGTGATCGAGCGGCCTCACGCAAGGCCTTCACGACCCATTGCCGATACTGTGCGCATCTCGCTCACCGTTACTTTCTTGTCCCCGCAAAATGAAGCGCACCTCGTGAAAGCGCTCGAGCACGACATCCGTCGCGCCTGGCACGACGCCGTGTCGGATTCGGACGACCGTATCGACCTGCTTGTCGGCGCGCGCAGCGGCGTCGATGTCGTTCACCCATGTCTGGATGTTATCCGATCACCGCAACGGTACCGTTCGGCAGATGCG
>CAXTIY010000172.1:0-7441 GCA_964244215.1 uncultured bacterium | reverse complement strand
CCGTTTCATATCGGAGTATTGACTGCCATTCCCTATACTGCCGCGATCGTCGCGGTGATTCTGGTGAACACGAATGGCGATTCGGGTACGATCGTCCCTCATCTGAGCGCTAACTTGCAGCACTACACAAACTGCACATCCGACGATCCAGGCGGTGAGTTACGTGGCTGAGTGCGCGCGAAACGCGGAAGCGTTCGAGCCGTGGTATCGTCGCCTAACTTCGCATGCGCAGCTTGCGTGGCTCTATTCCGCGATACAGATCGGCCATGGCGATTCGAAAATCGACGCTGAGCAAGTCTATACGGGCGTCCAGCGCGTCATAGACGACGTCGAGCCAAGCCCCGCCTGGAGCGCGACGATAGACGCAGGCCCACACCTGACGCGAGTCGACCATCAGATATTCATCGATCGACGGAATAGCACGATAGATGTCGAGCTTTGCAACGCGATCGCGGTTCACCGACTCCGGAGAAATGACTTCGACGACAAGCTTCGGCGCGATGATGCTGGTGCTCGATAGATCGAACTTCTCGCAGATTACCACGCCGTCCGGGATCACATTGGTGGAGCTATCGGCGCGCCGTACGCCAATCGCTCCGGCGCCGAAGACGTGACATGGCCGTTTCACATGCGAGTCGAGCGCCGTGGCTATCCGTGTGCAGAGGATGCCGTGGGTGCCGGTTCCGGGCGAAAACGCGACCAGGTAGCCACCATGCAGTTCGTACTGCTCGCCTTCGGGTGGCGTGAGAAGATCGTATTCGTTCAGTGTCATCGGTCCCGGCTGGGGCTCAATCATGAGGAGGGCTTCTTCGCGACGAACCGCCGCCTTCCGCCGCGGCCCGATAGTTGGCGACGCCGACACACCTGCGCCGGGCGCGCCTCGTTCTTTGTGCCATGATGAAGAATAACTGCGAACTCCAGCTTTAAGCCGTGCGGTGTACCGCATCGGCGGTTCGCGCACCCATTGACCAACCTTGGTCACCTTCTCACAGCTGACCGAACGTTCGCAGCTTACGAAGTCGATGCCATCATCATATACGCTAACGCTCCAGCTTCTCTAACGTTTACTTGCTAGCGCTAAAGCTTGAGAGCAGCATCGGTGCAGACCAGCGCTTATGGCAATTCAAGGCACACAAACTTCGGCTCCCCGGTCGTGCGGGCTTGAAACTAAGGCCATGATGTGGCGAATTTCTCACACCGCTACTGATCCCCCGTGTTTGCGCGCCCGTAGCTCCGCTCGAGTCGTAACGTGCTCGATTTCGTAGATCTCGGCAATCCGCGTCTTAACCGTGCGCGGCGAAACCCCTAACCGCTCGGAAATCTCTTTCGTCGTAATGCCGTCCACGACGAGCGCGCGAATCTCGCGCCGTTGGCGCCCGAGTTCGTAGCTCCCGCGCGGCCGACCACGACAGGAGCGGGCGCTTGCAGTGCGGCCAGCCGCCCGAACCGCGCCGAGTTGCGTATACCGCCGATGCGCCTCGGAGCGCCGGCCGGCGAGTTCGATACAGCGCGCCGCGTGATAGTGGTGTTCGCTTTCTTCGAAAGCGAGTTGCGCGAGGCTCGCGAGCCGTTCGGCCGCGTCCTGATCGCCATCGCGGCCCGCCGTTAGCGCCGCAAACTGTAGGCGATGCGCGCGCGCCATCACGTGCCCGGCCGGGAAAGCCGCGATTAAGTCGGCCCCACGTTCACGCAGCTTTGCATCGCCGTACGTTGCGACGGCTTCGAACAACGGCCACGCGCAATCGGGCGAATCCAGGCTACCGACGGCGCGTTCGAGCAGTCGACCGGCAGCCTCGAAATCGCCGCAGTGCACATAATATTCGTGAAACGCTGCGGCCGTTCGCGCGAGCGTGTACGAGTCGCCCGATTCGAGCGCCGTCGTAAGATACGATTCGTCGCTGCAGCGCTCGACGAGTCGCTCGTCGCCGACCGCGAGGCCGATCGTCAAGCCGACCCATGCGCGTGAGACGACCATCCACCGCACCGTCTCATCGAAATCGAAACATGACGCGATTAGCTCGTGAGCTTGCGCTACGCGCCCGAGCAATAGCGCGATCCAAGCCGCCCGCACGCGCGTGAACGGCACTTCCCACGTAAGCGCCGCGCTTCGTGCAAGCAATTCGGCACGCGAATACGTCGCGAGTGCGTCCTGCAGCGCGCCGCTCGTATATTGTACGTAACCGAAGTATTCCAGCCGGCGCCAGCGTTGATAGCGATCGCTGCGCTTCTCGGCGAGATCCGTCGCGAGCCGAGCGTGTCCGAGCGCGGTGCTCGTTTCGCCGAGCGCGGCGCAGACGTCGGCCTTGACCGAGAGATACGCGGTGAACGCGTCGATGTCGGTGTCGCGCCCGGCATGTTCCGCCGCTTCGAGAAGCACGAGCGCGCCGCGCGCGTCACCGAGTTGCAGCGTCTGCGTCGCCTGTCTAATCGAACGCCGAAAAGCGGCCAGCGACGTCGTCGGAAGTTCGAGGCTCAGGAGACGCCGAGCGTAGGCGCTCGTGCGCGTTCCGTCGAGATCTATCCATGCCAGCCACGCGAGCCAATCGAGGGCATCGGCGCAGAGTCCGACGTTTCGCTTCCGATGCGCCGAGGCGAATGCCGCTTCGAAGTCCCGCGCGGCGCTCGCAATGTCGCCCGCGCGAGCGCGCGACTTACCGCTGTGTAGCAATCGGGCCGCGCTCGACCCTCGCGAGGCTACCGCGTCCGAACCCGGGCTCCGATTAAGTTGCACCATGCCGGACCTTTTTCTGTCGTGGCGACGTGCGTAGAGTAGCGTCCACAGTCGTTCAGTCGGGAAAGATTTGGTGTCCTTTGTGCATTTTGCGGGCTAAACGGCCCTGAGTCGTCAGCGATTAAGCCGGCCCGCGGCGCGCAAGGCGTGACCGAGACGGCGGATGTTATCATCGTCGGAGGCGGCATCGAAGGGCTCAGCGCGGCGTGGGCGCTCGCTGAACGCGGCGCGGGCGACGTGCTGGTTTTGGAACGCTCGCATCTGTGTTCGGGCGGAACGGTCAAGTCGAGCGGCATCGCGCGTTGCCACTACGGTGTGCCGTCGCTTGCGAAGATGGCGTGGTCCGGGATCGGCGTCTTCGAGCGAGCGCAAGAATTATTTGGCAGCGACATCGGCTTCTTCCAAACGGGTTACGTCGTGGGAGTCGCCGCTTCCGATGAGCCGGCGCTCCGCGCGAACGTCGCCATGCATCAGGGCCTTGGAATCGACGTTCGGTTACTCGACGCGAGCCAGGTTCAGGAACTGTGGCCGTATGCCGAACTCGCGGATTTTGCGATCTTCGCATACGAACCACGCGGCGGCTACGGTGATGCGTATCTCGCGGGCCGCGCTTTTGCCGAAGCGGCGACGCGTGCGGGCGCGACTATCCGGCAGAACGCGCCGGTCGTTCGGCTCGCCCTCGACGCGACGTCCCAAAAGGTCGTCGGCATCGTGAACGAAGCGGGCGATCTGATCTCGGCGGGCGCGGTCGTTTTGGCAGCAGGCCCGTGGTCGGTGCTGCTTGCGGCAGAGGTTGGTATCGATCTACCGATTAAGGCGCAGCGCGAACAAGTTCTACTCATCGATGCGGGCAAGCCGATCACGGACGCTCCCGTATTCTCGGATCTCGTTCATCTGCAGTACGTTCGCAGCGAGCGTTCGGGTCAGCTGTTGGTCGGTAACAGCGACCACAGTGCGCCGCAATATGCGGATCCGGACAACTACTCCGATCGCGCGGACGACGCGTTCATCGAAACGGCCGTAACGAAGATCGACCAGCTCCTGCCGCGTCTTCCGAATCCCGGCCTAGCCTCGTCGTACGCGGGCTGCTACGACGTGACGCCCGATTTTAATCCGATCATCGGTCCGGCGCCGATCGAAGGGCTCTTCCTATGCGCGGGCTTCAGCGGGCATGGTTATAAGATCGCGCCAGCCGTCGGAACGCTCGTCGCGGATCTCGTTTGCGACGGTCGCAGCAACGATCCCGATATTCCGAGCGATGAATTTCGGCTCTCGCGCTTCGACGAGGGTAAGCCGCTCGAAAGTCGGCATCCGTACCGCCGCGCGGGCCAAATGCGATGACCCGCAGTGCTACGGAAGAACATAGCCGCGCTTACGAATCGCGCCTAGGATCGATACGGCATATATGTGTGGAATAGTCGGGCTCTTTATCAAGGACCAAAGTTTGCAACCGCAACTCGGTGCGCTGCTTTCCGAGATGCTGCACGTGATGGACGATCGTGGACCCGACAGTGCGGGCTTCGCGGTTTATGGCGAGCCGCAGTCGGGCTTCCTTAAGATGTCGCTTCGTGCGCCCGCGGGCTACGATTTCGAAGCCCTCGCCGCCACGCTTTCCGGGCATCTCGAATGTGCGATCGCGATCGAACGGCATGACACGCACGGCATCCTTAGCGGCCCTGCGACCCGCGAACCGGAGTTGCGCGCGAGCCTGACGCTGCTCGCTCCGGACGTCGCGATCGTCGGCGTCGGAAGCCGCATGGAGATCTTCAAGGAAGTCGGCGTTCCGAGCGTCGTCGCGAGCCGGCTCGGGCTCGAACGCATGGCGGGTTCGCACGCGATCGGGCATACACGCATGGCGACGGAGAGCGCCGTTACGACCGAAGGCGCGCACCCGTTCTCGACGGGGCCCGATCAGTGTTTGGTACATAACGGTTCGCTCTCCAATCATCACGCCGTGCGCCGCGAACTCGCGCGTAAGGGCATGACGTTCGCATCCGACAACGATTCGGAAGTCGCGGCGGGCTATTTGACGATGCGCATCGATGAAGGCGAATCGTTGCACGGCGCACTTACCCACGCGCTAAGCGATCTCGACGGCTTCTATACGTTCGTCGTCGGTACGGAAACCGGATTCGCCGTGCTTCGCGATCCGATTGCGTGCAAGCCTGCGGTGCTCGCGGAAACCGACCGGTACGTTGCGTTCGGAACGGAATATCGCGCGCTTGCCGGATTGCCCGGCATCGACGACGCGCGCGTTTGGGAACCGGAACCGGCGACGGTATATTCGTGGTCGTGATCGAGCCATCGGCTGAATCACCAGTCGCTGCGCCCGAGCGCGTTTTCGATTTAGCGAACGCGCCGCTGCGCGAACTCAACGCGGCGTTGCATGCGTGCGCGGGCACGACGCAGACCTCACGTTGGCGCGTTTTCAATCCGCGCGGCGCGCACTCCGTCGCGGTCGGACTCGACGCTCCGTTAACGGTCGAGATCGACGGACCCGTCGGCTATTACTGCGCGGGCATGAACAAGCTCGCGACGGTGATCGTTAACGGTAACGCCGGAACGGGCGTCGCCGAAAACATGATGTCGGGCTTCGTACGCGTTATGGGCGATGCGAGCTCGAACGCGGGTGCGAGCGCGCACGGCGGTACGCTGCTAATCGAAGGTAACGCGTCGGGACGCTGCGGTATCTCGATGAAGGGCGTGGATATTATCGTGAAAGGTTCGGTCGGTCATATGTCCGCGTTCATGGCGCAAGCGGGTACGTTGACCGTCTTCGGTGACGCGGGCGCGAACCTCGGCGATTCACTTTACGAGGCTGTGTTATTCGTGCGCGGCAGCGTTGCGAGTTTGGGCTCCGATTGTATCGAAAAGCCGGTGCACGAGAGCCATCGCGAACGACTCCACTCGCTTCTCGAAGGTGCCGGTCTCGCGGGCCAAGTCGACGTCGGAAGCTTTCGGCGTTACGGCTCGGCGCGACAACTCTACCATTTCCACGTCGATAACTTGGGAGCATACTAGTGGCGGTACGAGCGCCTCACGCGGCCGCAGCCCCAGCTCCATCCACTACGCCGCGCTTCTCGGAAAATTTTAGTCCGTACGCGCTGTCGGAGATCAGGCGCGCGGCGGCTACCGGTATTTACGACATCCGCGGCGGCGGCACGAAGCGCGCGTTGCCGCACTTCGACGATCTCGTGTTTCTCGGTGCGTCGATGAGCCGTTATCCGCTCGAGGGTTATCGCGAGCGATGCGGCACTGAAGTCGTGCTCGGCGGCCGTTACGCGACGAAACCGTTGCACCTAAAGATTCCGATTACCATCGCCGGCATGAGCTTCGGCGCTCTGAGCGGTCAGGCGAAGGAAGCGCTCGGGCGCGGCGCGTCGCTGATGGGAACGTCGACGACCACGGGTGATGGCGGCATGACGAACGAGGAGCGCGGGCATTCCTCGCTGCTCGTCTATCAAATTCTGCCTTCGCGTTACGGTATGAATCCGGACGACTTGCGGCGCGCGGATGCAATCGAGATCGTGATCGGTCAAGGCGCGAAACCGGGTGGCGGCGGTATGCTGCTCGGTCAGAAGATAAGCCCGCGCGTTGCCGACATGCGGACGTTGCCCGAGGGCGTCGATCAGCGGTCGGCGTCGCGTCACCCGGATTGGACCGGTCCCGACGATCTCGAAATTAAGATTGCGGAACTGCGCGAAATCACCGATTGGAAGACGCCGATTTACGTGAAGATGGCCGCTTCTCGGCCGTACTACGACACGTCGCTCGCGGTGAAAGCGGGCGCCGATGCCGTCGTGATCGACGGCATGCAAGGTGGCACGGCCGCTACGCAAGAGGTCTTTATCGAACACGTCGGCATCCCGACGCTCGCTGCGATCCGGCCCGCCGTCAAAGCGCTGCAAGATCTCGGCGTTCATCGCAAAGTCCAATTGATCGTTTCGGGCGGTATTCGTGGAGGCGCGGATGCGGCGAAGGCGCTCGCACTCGGCGCCGATGTCGTTTCGATCGCACCGCCGCGCTCGTAGCGATCGGCGATAACGATCCGGTGTACGAAGAAGAATACAACGCGCTCGGCACGACTGCCGGCGCCTACGACGATTGGCAAGCCGGCAACGACCCTGCCGGCATTACGACCCAAGATCCGGAGCGCAGCGCGCGCCTGGATCCGGTGCTCGCGGGCAGGCGGCTTGCGAACTTTCTCAGCGTCATGTCGCTCGAGGTACAGACGATCGCGCGTGCTTGCGGAAAGAGCCACGTGCATAATTTGGAGCCCGAAGATTTGGTCGCGCTCTCGATTGAGGCGGCGGCGATGGCGGGCGTGCCGCTCGCCGGAACCAGCTGGATCCCCGGAGAGCGCGTATGATCGCACCCGGCAGCCGTCTCGACGATCTCAAAGCGATCGCGAACGAGCGCGGTATCAAGAACTTCCTCATTTCGTTTACCGATTTATTCGGAACCGCGCGCGCGAAGCTCGTGCCCGCCACCGCGATTACGAATATGGCCAAGACCGGAGCCGCGTTCGCCGGCTTCGCAACGTGGCTCGATCTGACGCCCGCGGATCCGGATCTTCTCGCGGTCCCGGATCCGGCGAGCTTAATGCAACTGCCGTGGAAACCGGAAGTCGGCTGGCTCGCTGCGGATGCGTGGATGGCCGGGAAGCTCGTCGAGCAGGCGCCTCGCAACGTGCTCAGGCGAACGATCGTA
>CAXTIY010000171.1:0-7474 GCA_964244215.1 uncultured bacterium | reverse complement strand
GATTCCGCAGATTCTTTGGTCGACGGACTCCGCCGGGATGATCGATTATCTCAACGGACGTTGGATGGAGTTTACCGGCCTCAGCTTCGAACGTAGCGTCGGCGCCGGCTGGGCGATCGCCGTGCATCCCGACGACCTGCCGGAGATGCGCGATGCGTGGCTGGCCGCCGTAGCGGCGGGCGCCGATTACGATCGGTGCGCGCGCTACCGGGGTGCCGACGGACGCTACCGCTGGATGTTGATTCGAGCCCTCGCCGTGCGCGATAAGAGCGGGGCGGTCGTGCGGTGGTTCGGCACGAGCACCGATATCGACGCGCAGAAGCGGGGCGAGACGGCCTTACAATTTTTGGCGGACACGAGCGCGCTCTTCGCCGCGGCCTCGTCGTGCGAGGTGTCGACGACGCTCGAGCGACTGGTGCGCCTCGCCGTGCCGACGATCGCCGGACGGTGCATGTTCTATCTCGGCGATGACGATGGAACGTTCGCGTGCGTCGCGGCCTCCGATGAAGCTCCCGTTCACGAGCGCATCGTGCGAGCCACGGCCGAGGTGTACCGGACGGGCCGGCCGATCGTGCTGCGCGCCATCGCGGGGTGCGACTTTGCCGTTCTCGCGCCGCTCTTTACGGGTGAAAAGCCGTTCGGCGTCGTCGCTTTTACCGAGCCGAGGGCCGAACGGCTCCTCGGCGATGCGGGCGTACAGCTCGCCGAGCTCGTCGCGACGCGCACGGCGACCGCGATCGAGAGCGCGCGCCTCTTTCAGCGCGAGCGCCGGTCCGCCAAGCACATGCGCTACGTCGCGGACGCAGGCAAGGCGCTCTCTACCTCCCTCGATCTTCAAGCGACGCTCGAGGCGCTGAGCCGCGTCTTCGTGCCCGAACTCGCCGACGTCGCCGTCGTGAATTTGTTCGCGGAGGACGGAAGCTCGTACGTGGCGGCCGCGGCGTTCGCCGATCCCATGCTCGAGTCGCTCGGCGCCGCGGTTCGCGGACAGAGCTACGTGCGGCAGTTCGTTCCCGATATCGCGCTTCACGCGTTCTTGGAGGGCCGGCCCTATATCGTTCGCGCGGTCGACGACGCGTTTTTGCGCGAACACGTGGTAGAGGCGATGTTTCCGATCGCTCGTTGCATCAGCCTCGGTGCGTCGCTCATCACCTTGCCGCTGGTTTCTAACGCGATCATGCTCGGGTCGGTGTCGCTCTTCGCCGCTCGTGGCGATCTCGAACGCGAATACACCGAAGCCGACATCCCGTTCTATCAAGAACTCGCGCAGCGTGGAGCGCTCGCGATTCGGAACGCGCAGCACTACGGGCGAGAACATCGCGTTGCGGATATCTTGCAGAAAGCGTCGCTGCCCGTCTCGCTACCGGTCGTCCCCGGCGTGCGCTTCAGTAGCGTCTACGAACCCGGAAAATCCGAAGCGCATATCGGCGGCGATTGGTACGACGCCATTCGCCTCGCAGATGGCCGCGTGGTCATCTCGATCGGCGACGTCGCCGGAAGCGGCCTCGAAGCTGCCGTCACGATGAGCAATCTACGACACGTGCTGCGCGGCGTCGCGCAGGTGGACGCAGATCCCATCGCCCTTCTCGATGCCGCGGACAAGACGCTGCGCGCCGAGCAAGATCGCATGGTTACGGCCTTCGTCGGCGTGCTCGATCCCATTACGCTCACGCTGACCTATGTGAGCGCAGGTCACCCGCCGCCGTATTTGCGTTCGGCGAACGGCCGCATCCGGCAGTTGCCGTGTTCCGGTCTGCCGCTCGGTTTGCGCGAACGCAATGAAGAACCGGCGCAAACGATCGTGCTCGAACGCGGCTCGTTGCTCGTGTTATATACGGACGGCCTCACGGAATCGACGCGAAACATCGAGCAAGGAGAACGCGATATCGAAGCGGCGCTCTCACGTCATTCCGTCGCCAGCGCTTCGAACGTCGCCCGAGCGATTCACGACGCCGTTCTCGGAACGGGCGCACCGGTCGACGACGTCGCAATCTTAACCCTCGAAGTCGTGCCGCTCGCGGTGCCGGGCGACCGGCGCAAGCAGTGCGTGTGGCAATGGTCGATTTCGAGCGCAAATCCGGAGTCGATGTGTCTGGCGCGTCAAGCGCTCTTCAAGACGTTACAGACGGGCGGGATGCTCGCGAAAGACTGCCACACGGCGGAGCTCGTTGCCGGAGAATTGCTGAGCAACGTCGCACGGCACGCGCCGGGAATGGCACAAATCGTCCTGGATTGGAGCGGTACGGCGCCCGTGCTGAGCGTTCTCGATAACGGCGTGGGCTTCGTCCACTCCGCACGGTTGCCGGCCGATGAATTCAGCGAATCGGGCCGCGGACTGTTTCTCGTGACCACTCTGACGGAGAACTTTCACGTGACGAAGCGGCTGGCCGGCGGCAGCCATGCCCGGGCGGTACTCGCGGTCGGCCGTGGGCGTTCGTGATCGCAGCGTGGCGCCGGCCGCGGAAGAGCGGAGCGCACACGCCGCTCGTGGTGCTGCTGCATGGTCGGGGCGCTGACGAACACGACTTGCTCGACCTGGCCGATCATCTTCCGCGCGAGTTTACCTATGCGAGCGTGCGCGGGCCGATCGCCATGAGCGACGGTGGTTTCACGTGGTTTGAGAACGACGGTATCGCGCGGCCCGTTCGCGCGAGTCTCGAAGCTTCGGTCGCGGCGATCCGAGCTTGGCTCGATGCTCCCCAGACGTCGCATCCCTCGCAACGTTGCTACGTGCTCGGATTTAGCGCCGGCATGATGATGGCGGGCGCTCTGGTGCTAGCGGAGCCACGGCGTTTTGCGGGCGCGATTCTTCTGAGCGGCGCGCTCTTTACGGGCGACCCGAACATGACGGCCGGGCGTTTAACGGGCGTGCCGATCTTTTATGGTTCGGGCTCCGCGGACGATGTTATTCCGGCAGAGCTCGTTGCCCGAACGGAGGCCTATTTGCGCGAATCTAGCGGAGCCGAATTGTCTGCGCGAACGTATCCTCACGGGCACGCGATCTCGCACGCGGAAACGGTCGACATCGCAACCTGGTTTCGCGAGCGCGAATAGGCGAGTGCGTTCGCGCCCGCGCGCGCGTTAGCGCGCGTGGCGCAGCGGCGGCGGAACGTAACGCAGCTGGGCGCGATCCCAACCCGCGGCCGTGCCGCATAGGCCGTAGATCGCATCGAGAAAAGCGACGACGGCGCCTTCGGGATCGGGCGACGCGCGCACGGCTTCGTACGGTAAGATCCACTCCCCGAGCTTCGCGGACCACGTCGCTTCGGGCGGCGCGATCGAGAGCGCCCGGCAGGCAGCCGGCTGCGGATAGATGTAGCCGAAGAAGTATGCCGCGCTCGCATCGTCGCCGGGATAGAAGCCGACGTTCATCATCTCGGCGTCCATATCGTATTTGAGCAAATAGCCGCGGTCGGCCGGCGCTTCCACGTGTTTGCCGTTGAAGAGCAAAAGCGCGAAGTCGAACGCGCCCCACCAGAGCTGGATGCTCGCGCGGCCGAAGAAGTGCGCGCGCCAGCGATCGAAGACGGCGCTCGTCGCCGTCACGACGGCGAGCCACCGCTGCGCGTCGTGCGGTTCGAAGACCGCGGGCCGCTCGTCGCTATCGAGCGGCGTCGCGTCGGGCATCTCTTGCGGAACGGGCGAGAGCGCTACGTCGATATCGAGTTCCGCCAGTGCTGCGCGGAACTCCGCGAAAACATGCGCGACGGTTCGTGGTGCGGCGAGTGCGATTCGCCGTTCTCGGCCGTCGCTCGTTTCCAGAACGATCTCGGCTGCGAAGACGTCGAGCGATGCCGCAAGCGAACGCACACCGAACGGAATCGCGCCCGTCGTGATTCCGCGCGGCGTTAAGGCGAGTGCCGTGAAGACGAAGTTCGGTTGGAACGGCGCGAGCGCCAAGCGCAGCTTGCCGAGCATCTGCGCGTAACGATGCAGGCTGCGCCTGGTCTCCGCCCACGTACCGGGTTCGAGTAACGGCCACGGCGTTTGCGTCGTCATACGTGCAGGTCCGCAGTGCGGGTCCTCGGCGCCTTCTTGCATGAGCCTCGTCCACTTCGGGTAATTTAGCAGCAGATGCGAAAAGCACTTATCGGCGCAGTTGGTAACTGGTCGTTATTACGGCAGTTCGGTCGAGATCGTGGCGCGCTCGCGCGAGCGGTGCGTTCGAAACGAACGAGCGAACTCGTTCCGCGTACGGCCACGGCGGACCGGATCGTAAAATCGGTATGTCCTTTTTGCGCGGTCGGTTGCGGTCAGAACGTCTACGTCAAAGATGAGAAAGTCGTCGCGGTCGAGGGCGATCCCGACTCGCCGATATCGCGCGGCCGCCTTTGCCCAAAGGGCTCCGCGACGCTCTCGCTCGGGCAGAGTCCCCTGCGCGAATACCGTGTAAAGTATCGGCGTCCGTATGCGACGGCGTGGGAAGATCTCGAACTCGATACGGCTCTCGATATGATCGCGGACCGCGTGATTGCGACGCGCGCCGCATCGTGGGAAGCGCAGAGCGAGCACGGCCGCCCGCTCAATCGCACGCTCGGCATCGCGAGCCTCGGTGGTGCGACGCTCGACAACGAAGAAAATTATTTGATGAAGAAGCTCTATTCGGGCCTCGGCATCGTGCAAGTCGAAAATCAGGCTCGAATATGACACAGCTCGACGGTGCCGGGTCTCGGCACCTCATTCGGGCGCGGTGGCGCTACGACGTTCCAGCAAGATCTCCGCAATAGCGATTGCATCCTCATCATGGGCTCGAATATGGCGGAGGCCCATCCGGTCGGCTTCCAATGGGTTATGGAGGCACGCGAGCGCGGCGCGCAAGTGATTCACGTCGACCCGCGTTTTACGCGGACGAGCGCCGTCGCGACGCAATACGCGAAGATTCGGCCGGGCAGCGATATCGCTTTTCTCGGCGGCATCATCAACTATATCCTCGAGAACGGCCGTTGGTTCGACGAATACGTTAAGCACTATACCAACGCATCGACGATCGTCGACGAACGTTTCCGCAATGCGGACGACGCGGACGGGGTGTTCTCCGGTTTCGAAGCGGAAACGGGCGATTACGATATCGCGAGTTGGCAATACGCGGGCATGACCTCCAAGGGCGCGGCCGGCCGGCGCACGGGACCGGGCGTCACGGGCGGCAAGCAAGTCTCGCATCCGGGCGACATCTCGGACGCCGCGGAAGGGCGGCCGCTCGAAGCGGGCCAGCCGCCGCGGACCGATCCGACGCTGCAGGATCCGCGCTGCGTCTTTGCGTTGCTGCGCGCGCACTATCGGCGGTATACACCGGAAATGGTCGAGCGCGTCTGCGGTACGCCGCAGGCGACGTTTCTCAAGATCGCAGAAGCGATGTGCGCGAACTCCGGACGCGACCGCACGAGCGCGATCGCGTATGCCGTCGGCTGGACGCATCACACGGTCGGCGTGCAATACATTCGCGCGGCCGCGATCGTGCAAATGCTGCTCGGCAACATCGGCCGTCCCGGTGGCGGTATTCTCGCGCTACGCGGGCACGCCTCGATACAAGGTTCGACCGATATACCGACGCTCTACGATTTGCTGCCGGGCTATCTCTCGATGCCGGAGGAGTCGCAGCCGACGCTCCACGATTACCTAAAAACGACGACGTCGAAAGGCGGCTTTTGGGGCCACACGGATGCCTATATGGTGAGCCTGCTCAAAGCGTGGTACGGCGAGCACGCGACAGTCGCAAACGATTACGGCTACGGCTATTTGCCGCGCGTCACGGACGACCATTCGCTGTTCCCCCAGGTCATGGGCATGCTCGAAGGCAACGTCAAAGGCTTCTTTTGCGTCGGTGAAAATCCGGCGGTCGGCTCTCCGAACGGCTCGTTGCACCGCCGCGCGATGGCGAATCTCGAGTGGCTCGTCGTGCGCGACTTTTTCGAGATCGAATCGGCAGCGTTTTGGTACGATTCGCCCGAAATCGAAACGGGCGCCCTTAAAACCGAAGAGATCAAAACTGAAATCTTTTTCTTACCGGCAGCCGATCATACGCAGAAGGACGGTTCGTACACCAATACGCAGCGTCTGCTCCAATGGCATCACAAAGCGGTCGAACCCGAAGGCGATTGCCGCTCCGAGAGCTGGTTTTATTATCATCTGGGACGGCGCATCCGTGAAAAACTTGCCGCCTCGCGCGAAGCGCGCGATCGCGCGATACTCGATTTGACGTGGGAGTACCCGACGGTAGGCCGGTTCGCGGATCCCGACACGTTCGCCGTGTTGCGCGAGATTAACGGCTTCGGACCGGGCGGGAAAGCGATGAGCGCGTATACGGAACTCAAAGCCGACGGTTCGACCGCGTGCGGCTGCTGGATCTATTGCGGCGTGTACAAAGACGACGTCAATGGCGCGGCGCGGCGCAAACCCGGTGCCGAGCAAGATTGGGTCGCGCAGGAGTGGGGCTGGGCGTGGCCCGCTAATCGGCGCCTGCTCTACAATCGCGCCTCCGCGGATCCCGCGGGCAAACCGTGGAGCGAGCGCAAGAAATACGTTTGGTGGGATGCCGAGCGACGCGCGTGGACGGGTTACGATACACCCGACTTCATCGTGTCGCGCGCGCCGGATTACGTCCCGCCCCACGGCGCGCGGGCTGAAGACGCGCTCGCGGGCGACGCGCCGTTCATCATGCAAGAAGACGGCAAAGGCTGGCTCTTCGTCCCGGACGGGTTGGTCGACGGACCGTTCCCCGCACACTACGAGCCCGAAGAGTCGCCGGTGCGCAATCCGCTATACGGACAACAGTCCAATCCCGCGCGCGAGCGTTGGCCGAGCGCGAACAATCCGTATCATCCGGTAGGCGACGCGCCGGGCGCGGATGTCTTTCCGTATGTCGGCACATCGTATCGCGTTACCGAACATCATACGGCGGGCGGTATGTCGCGCACCGTTCCGCATCTTTCGGAATTACAGCCCGCGATGTTCGTCGAGGTGAGTCCGGGGCTCGCCGCCGAGCGCGGACTCGAGAACGGCGGTTGGGCCACGATCGTGACGGCGCGTTCCGCGATCGAGGCGCGCGTGCTCGTTACGAAACGCATGCCGGACTACGTAATCGACGGGCGGCCGATCAAAGTCGTCGGGCTGCCGTATCATTTTGGAGCGAAGGGGCTCGTCACGGGCGACTCGGTGAACGATCTCTTCATGATCGCAGCCGATCCCAACGCCCACATTCAAGAAACCAAAGCGCTCACGTGCGACGTCGTCGCGGGCCGGCGGCCGCGCGGGCGCGCGCTTACCGACTTCGTCAACGCCTATCGCAAGCGCAGCGGTTTGCCCGAGGAAGAATAGTGTTCGAACAAACGGGCGCGGCCCAAGAGAGCGCGACGTACGGCGACGCGGAGCAGGCGCGCAAAGGTTTCTTCACCGACACGACGCTCTGCATCGGTTGCAAGGCGGGCGAGGTCGCGTGCAAAGAGTGGAACGGGTTGCCGTCCGACGGCTACGATTT
>CAXTIY010000170.1:0-7519 GCA_964244215.1 uncultured bacterium | reverse complement strand
TGCAATTCGAACACGAGCTTATTTCGCGATACGAATTTTGACCCGGTAGCCAAACTTCCAAATCGTACGTCATGGCCGCGTTGAAGCCGACGTCGGCGCCGCACAACAGCATCACGCGATACGGTAACTCGAGTTCATCGAGTAATGCCGAGGCATCGGCCGTGAGGCGCTCGAGAGCTTCGGCGGAACGCTCGGGCGCCGTGAGCCAAACGAGTTCGACTTTCTCGAACTGATGCTGGCGAATTAAGCCCCTGGTATCTTTTCCGGCCGCGCCCGCTTCTTTGCGGAAGCACGGTGAATAGGCCGTATACTGCAGCGGTAGCGTCTCGAAGTTTAAGATTTCGTCGCGGTGCAAAGCGGTCAGCGGAACCTCGGCTGTTGGAATCATGAACAACTCGCCGTCGACGTCCTTGAACATGGCGTCGGCAAATTTCGAGAGTTGCCCCGTCGACCACATCGTGTCGCGCGTGACGAGATACGGCGGCGCGATCTCGACATAGCCGCGTTCGCTCGCGCGCGCGAGAAAGAACGACGCGATACCGCGCGATAAGCGTGCGCCCGCGCCGCGCAGCACGGAGAACCGGCTCCCCGAGAGTTTCGTCGCGCGTTCGAAATCGATGATGCCGAGCGCTTCTCCGATTTCGTAATGCGGTTTGTATTCGAACGCGGACGCGGGCGGCGCCCCCGAGTCTCGCACCATGACGTTATCGTCTTCACCCGCGCCGTCCGGCACGGCGTCGCCCAGGAGATTGGGAACATCGGCCAAGATCGCGTCGATGCGCGCTTCGAGCGGCGGCAAACTTAGAGCGGCTTCCGCGATACGCGCGTCGAGCGCCGCGATCTCCGGGCGCAGCGAACGCGCTTCGGCCGCGCGGTCGGCGGCGTGGGAGATGCGCGCGGTTAGCGCGTTTTTATCGGCCTTGAGCCCTTCGAGCGCCGTTCGCGCCGCGCGCAATTGCGTATCGGTTGCGGAAACGTCGTCGACGAAAGCGGCACCTGCGCCTCGCCGTTCCGCGGCGCGGCGAACGCGATCGGGATCGCGGCGCAGCAGCGCGAGGTCGAGCATCGATTAATCGCCGTTCATTCTAAGAGAGGCCGCACCGCAGCCGGTCGGGTTGTAAGTAAGCCGCGCGCGCAAGGGGCGCGCCGCCGATGTGGAGAGAAGCGAGTCAGGCCTTTATGCAGGATTCCGCTGCGGTCCTACCCTCGATTTCCGCACACGACGAAGCGCGCCGCGGCTTCGACGTCGCGCGTTTGCTCGCGCCCGCGCAAGCGCTGATCGCGTATTTCGGCAGGGCCGAACTCGCGCCGCCCGCCCGCGAGAAGGTCGCGCTCGAAGATGCGTTCGGACGCGTGCTCGCGGCCGGTGCCGTGGCCGCCGAAGATCATCCCAGTCACCCGCGCTCGACCATGGACGGCTACGCGCTCGCGAGCTCGGGCGGTATGCAACGTCGCCGCGTCGTTGCCGAGATCTTGATGGGCGTCGCGCCGGCGCGCGCGCTCGCGCCGGGCGAAGCGTTCCGCATTCCGACGGGCGGCGCGCTTCCGTCCGGCGCCGACGTCGTCGTGCCGCAAGAAGACGTCGCGCTTGAGGGCGATGAGATCGTCCTGCACGAGACGCTGCCCGCCGGTACGAACGTAACGCAGCGCGCGGACGACGTGCGCGCGGGCGAAACCGTGCTCGCGGCCGGGCGCCGCATCGGTCCACCCGAACTCGGCGTGCTCGCGACGCTCGGCTACGCGCGCGTCGAAGTGTTCCGGCGGCCGCGTATCGCGCTCGTTTCGACGGGCGACGAACTGGTCGATCCGGACGCGGTGCCGGCCGCGGGCCAGGTGCGCGATTCCAATCGTTATGCGCTCGCGGGCTCGCTCGCCGCATTCGGCGCCGTTCCCGTGCATTATCCGCGTAGCGCCGATACGCTCGGCGCCCTGCGGGCGGCGGTGCGCGCGGCCCTCGCCGGCTGCGACGCGCTGATCTTAACGGGAGGGTCGTCCGTCGGCTTGCGCGATCTGGTGCCGCGCGTCGTCGCGGAACTCGGAGCGCCCGGGCCGATTGTGCACGGCATTCGCGTGAAACCCGGTAAGCCGACGCTGCTCGCGGCCGTCGACGGAAAGCCCGTGATCGGATTGCCCGGTAATCCCACCTCGTCGCTCATGATTCTCGAAGCGGTCGCTCGACCGATCGTGCTCGCGCTGACGGGCGAACGGCTGCAAGTATCCGCGCCCTTGGCCGCCAGTGCGAGCGCTCCGTTTTTAGGCCGCGCCGGTTGGACGTGGTACGTTCCGGCCCGGGTTTTCGCAGCCGACGGGGCGCTCTTCGCTGAACCCCTCCCCCTGCGCTCGGCGCACACGAGCTTGCTCGCGCGCGCTTGCGGCTACGCGATTCTCGGCGAAACGGCGGTGGAGATCGGCGCGGGCGACACGGTCCACGTCCACCGTTTTTCGTCCGGCGGCGCTCCGATCGAGACGGCCGTACGCGGCCCGCGGCCGTGAACGGGCCGTCGCCTGCGCCCGCGATCGCGGCGCTTCCGGTAGCGCGACCGTTCGTCGCTCCCGAAGAACTCGCGCGCACGTCCGGCCACGCCCACCTGTTGCGACTGGGAGCGAACGAAAGCGCCTTCGGGCCGCCGCCGGAGGCGCTCGCCGCGATGCGCCAAGCACTCGCGCGGACGTCGTGGTACGGCGATCCGGAATCGGCCGCCCTGCGCGAAGCGCTCGCCGCGCGTCACGGATGCGACGTCGCAAACGTAACCGTTGCTTCGGGCATCGATGACTTGCTCGGCCTCGCGGTGCGCGCGTATCTGTCGCCCGGCGACGCGACCGTCGCGACGCACGGAACCTATCCGACTTACGCTTATCACGTAACGGGCTACGGCGCGCGACTCGTACCCGTACCGTATCGCACCGACGGTTCGATCCAACTCGAAGAGCTCGCACGCGCCGCGCGCGGCTCGAATGCGCGCATCGTCTATTTCGCTAACCCCGATAATCCGAGCGGCAGCTTTTCCCCACGCCGCGCGGTGGAAGCGTTTCTTGCGGCACTTCCCGCGGATTGTCTGCTCGTACTCGACGAAGCGTACGCCGATTACGTACCGGTAGAAGAGCGGTTGGCGGCGACGGAGGATCCGCGCGTCGTGCGTATGCGGACGTTTTCCAAAGCCTACGGCCTTGCAGGCGCGCGAATCGCGTACGCGCTCGCGGCCCCCGCGGTCGGTATCGCTTTCGGGAAAATTCGCTTACAGTACGGCGTTAATCGGACGGCGCAAATCGGGGCGCTCGCGGCACTCGAGAGCAGCGACGCATTCATCGCGAACGTCGCACAGGAAACGGAACGCGGTCGCAGCGAGTACGAAGAACTCGCGCGTTCGCTCGGCCTCGCCACGCTTGCGTCGCGAACGAATTTCGTCTGTTTCGATCTCGGCTCGCGCGAACGTGCCGAAGCCATGGTCGCGGAGTTATTGCGGCGCGGCGTCTTCGTGCGCAAACCGGGCGCCGCACCAATCGACGGCTACGTGCGCGTCACGGTCGGTACGCCGCAAGAGCGCTTACGCTTCGCCGAAATCTTTCGCGCCGCGCTCCAATCGCTCGGAGCCCGAGAAGAGCGCGCCCTCGCAACGTGAGGTTCGCGCTCGTATCGGACATTCACGCGAATTTGGAAGCGCTCGTTGCCGTCTTCGCTCGGGTCGCAGAAACCGACGACGTTCTGTGCCTGGGCGACATCGTCGGTTACGGCCCCGATCCTAACGGTTGCGTCGCGCTCGTGCGGTCGCGCGCGGCGGAAACGGTGCTCGGCAATCACGACGTCGCCGCGATCGACGATCACGGCCTCGACTACTTCAACGGCGACGCGCGCGCCGCGATCGAGTGGACGCAAACGGTACTGGCGGCCGAGCATGCCACGTGGCTCGACGGCCTGGCCTACGAAGCGCGACTCGCCGACGTCCTCCTCGTGCACGGTGCGCCGGTCGAATACTTTAAATACATTTTGGACAAAACGGCGGCGGCGGAAGCGTTCGCCCAAACCGATGCGCCGCTCGTCTTCGTCGGCCACTCACATATCGCGGAATACTACGCTCTGGGCCCGGACGGTTCGATCGCACACGAACATCGTCAGCACGGCGGCGAGCTCATCCTAGAAGCGGGAACGCGCTATATCGTTAACCCCGGCAGCGTCGGTCAACCGCGCGATCTCAATCCCGAGGCGTCGTTTGCAATCTACGACGATCGGGCGCACCGCATCGAGTGGCAGCGGGTGCCGTACGCGATCGCGGACGTACAAGAGAAGATCGAAGCGGCGCATCTACCGGTGAGCTGTGGCCGCCGCCTCTCGGTCGGCAGGTGAGTATCCGCAACTGCCCCGCCCGCTCGGCTGCGCTACGAGCGCTCGGCGTTGCTGCGTTCGTCTTCGCGCAGACGGCCGTCGTGGCCACGAGCGCGACGGCTCCCGCGCGCTCGGCGACGAACGACCGCAACGACTACGCACGGAGCGCCTTCACGGCGCCTCTGTCGGCCGGGCTCGATCGCTTTTACGCGGGTTCCTTCGCCCTCGCGCAGGCGGACTTCGAGCGGGCGCTCGCCGTCGTTCCGGACAATACGTTCGCGCTGTCGTTCGGCTGCGCCGCCGCGGCCCAACAGCCGGGGGCACTCGCTGCCGCAACCGACGTCGCCGAAGATGCTGTTGCGCGAGCGCCGACGTATCTCAACCACGTCCGTCTCGGCTTCGACTATCTCTTCGAATCGCTGACCGGCCGGGATCGGCTCGCCGACGCTCGCGAAGAGTTCGATGCGGCGCTCGCGCGCGATCCCGAGGCCGCGGCCGCCCATGTGGGGCTCGGCATCATGCGCTTCAACGAGCGTTCGTCCAACCGCGCTAAAACGGAGCTCCTACTTGCACTGCGAACCCACCCGAGCGATGTCCTGGCTCGAGAATACCTGGGGCTTCTCTATCAGAACGATCTGCACGATCCGGCACGCGGCCTCGCCTACGAAATCGAGGTGCCGAACCTCGTTCCACGTTATGCCGATATCGCGTTTCACATCGGTTCGCTCCTCGCCGATCTTCACAAAAACGACGCCGCCCTCGGTTATCTCGAGCGCGGCGTGGCACTCGATCCCCATCACGTCGGGGAAGCGGGTCAGCATGGCTACACGCTGATGGCAAAAATTTATCTCGCACAGAATCGTCCGGCCGACGCCACGCGCGAACTCGACCTCGCGGTCGCGGCGGACGTCGATGCGATCTATGCTCGCACCCTGCTTGCGAGGATCAAGAACGGCGGCTTGCCTTCGCCTTCACCCGCGCCGAGCGGTTCGCTTTAGTGACGCAGTCCGGCGTCGTCGACGACGGCTTTTGCATCGCGTGCGGCGCCGAGTCCGAAATCGGCTTGCATATGCATTTCACGGAACTGCCGGACGGCTCCGTGGAATCCCATGCGACGGTGCCGCCGCGCTTTCAAGGCTGGCGCGACGTCGTCCACGGCGGCATCGTCGCGCTGCTGCTCGATGAAGCGATGGCGTATGCCGCGGGCGCGCGCCGAGTCGTCGGCGTCACGGGCGAGCTGAAGATGCGCTTTCGCAAACCGGTGCCGACGGGCGCGCCGCTCGTGGTGCGCGGCAACGTGACGTGGCAGCGCCGGGCCGTACTCGGCGTGACCGCGAGCGTGAGCGATGCCGCGGGTAATCTGCTCGCTTCGGCCGAGGGCCGCTTCGTCTCGCGCGGCGCACTCGCCCCGGGCGAACGATTCGGAAATTTCGATGGCCGCTAGAGCGAAGCCGACGGCGGTTATCGCCCCGAAGAAGCCGCCCGCACCCGCGCCGACGGTCGACAATCGCCGGGCGCGCTTCGAATACGAATTTTTGGAACGGATCGAGGCGGGCATCGTGCTGACGGGCACGGAGATCAAGAGCTTGCGGTCGGGGCAGACGAGCATTAGCGAAGCCTACGCGCGCATCCGCGACGGCGAGCTATGGCTGCTCTCGATGTACGTCCCGCCCTACAAGCAAGGCAGTTTCTCGAACGTCGAACCGAACCGGCCCCGCAAGCTCTTGATGCACCGCAAGGATATCGACCGGCTCGCCGGCCGCATCTCCGAAAAGGGTCTGACGCTCGTGCCGACGCGCCTCTACTTCAAGCGCGGCCGCGCGAAGATCGAGATCGCGCTCGCGCGCGGCAAGAAGCTTTGGGACAAGCGGCGCGAGGAGCAAGATCGCGACGTAAAGCGCGATATCGCCCGGGCCATCCGCGACCGGTGAGCGGCGAGTCGCTCCGTTCGTGAGAGGCGCGAAACCGGAACGCGATCTCGAACTGCGCGTGGCGCGCGAATGCGAAATCGCACCGGGCGACGTGGTCGTCGTCGCCGCGTCGGGCGGGCCCGATAGTACGGCGCTCGCCGCCCTGATGGCCGTGGCGTGTGCGGAAGCGGGCGGCTCGCTCGTGCTCGCGCACGTCAATGCGGCCTTACGGCCGGGAGCCTGGCAAGATGAAGCCGTAGTCGTCGCGACGGGAGCGACGCTCGGCGCGCGGGTCATCGCCGTTTCGCTTCCACCGGGTCCGGCTGCCGAAGCGCGCTTGCGCGACGAGCGCTATGCCGCGCTTGCCGATATCGCGCGCGGCGTCGGTGCGTCGCATATTTTCACGGCGCACCACGCGGCCGATCAAACGGAGACGGTCTTGCTCGCGCTCTTTCGAGGTGCTGGGCCGGCCGGGCTCTCCGGCATCCCGCGCACCCGCGAACTCGCTCCGGGATTGACGCTCGAGCGGCCACTGCTCGGTGTGGAGCCGGAGGAATTGCGCGCCTATTGCACGCTACGTCATGTCGCCTATGCCCTCGATCCGACGAACGGCGATACCGCCTACCGGCGCAATGCCGTACGCGCGACGCTGCCCGCCTTGCGGCTCGCCTATCCGCATCTCGATGCCGCCGTCGCCCGCTGCGCGACGATTCTGCGGGAAGAACGGGCCGGGCTGCCGCGCGCCGGGGTTCGCGAACGGTTGCGCGCCGAACTCGTCGCCGCCACGGGCGACGCGCGCGACGTCACGTTCGAGCGGCTCGACGCCGCGGCTCGTGCGATCGAGCGCGGCGCGGCCGGGCGTCATTTCCTGCGGCACGGCGTCGAAGTAGTCGTCGAATGAGGGCCTCCGCCGTCACGCCGGACGATATCGCGGCGATCGAGTTCGACGAAAACCAGATCGCGGCCGCCGTAGAGCGGTTGGCAACCGAGATCGCGCACGATCTACCGGGTGAACCCGTCGTGCTGATCGGAGTGTTGAAGGGTGCGTTGTTCTTTACGGCCGATCTCGCGCGGGCGCTGCCCGCGAAAACCGACGCTCGCATCGACTTCATCGCCGTGTCGAGTTATGGAAACGCGACCCGCTCGAGCGGAGAGGTTCGATTGCTTAAGGACACGAGCGAAAGCGTCGAAGGCAAGCACGTGGTGATCGTCGAGGACATCGTCGACAACGGCTTGACGCTACGGTACCTGCAAGATTTGCTCGGCCATCGTCGCCCGGCGTCGCTGC
>CAXTIY010000169.1:0-7533 GCA_964244215.1 uncultured bacterium | reverse complement strand
AGCATCGCGACTCGGGCGATACCTCGCTGCTTGCGAATGCGAGTGCTTCGGGTTTCCGCCGTACCGCGCGGGATCGACGTCGACACCGCCCGTCAGCAAGACGCCGTCCAGCGTCGACAACAGTTCGTCCACGTTCGCTTCATCGTTCACGAGTAAGACGGGTTCGCCGCCCGCCCGCACGACGGCACGCACGTACGGAACGAGATCCGCATGCAACGTGCCGTGCGGCTCCGAAGGCTCGCTCGAAGTTATTCCGATTCTCGGTTGTCTCACGGATTCGCTCTTACCGAATCAGACGATTATCAAAAGCGAAACGGCGAAGCGCTTCGCATCGTCCGTCCAACGCTGCGCCACGCGGAAGCCCGCGCCTGCTGCCATGCGCTCGATATCGCGTTCGTTAAACTTGTACGACGATTCCGTATGGATCGTTTCCGCCGCGGAGAGGCGCACGTCCATTCCGAGCGCGTCGATGGCAACCGTCATGCCCCGCTGCGCCCAGAGAAATGAATCGACCGCGCCGCGCTCGGCATCGTAGCGTGCCACGTGCTCGAAGGCATCGAGATCGAAGTGTCCGCCGAGTTCGCGATTGATGCGAGCGAGTAAATTTTTATTGAATGCCGCCGTTACGCCCGTCGGATCGTTGTAAGCGAGTTCGAGCGCCGCCGCATCTTTCTTAAGATCCGTACCCAGAAGCAACCCGTCGCCCGGCTTGAACGCGGCCGCGATCGCCCGTAACAACCCCTTCGCCCCCGCGGGATCGTAATTCCCGATATTCGAGCCGAGAAAAAGCGCGAGCACGCGGCCGGCCGTACTCAGGCGTGCCGATGCGAGGACCTCGAAATAATCGCTCGCGTACGCCGTCACGTCGAGACGTTCGTATTCGGCAACGAGCGCGGCGGACGAGGCGAGCAGGGCACTCGGAGAGATGTCGATCGGATGATACGAAACCCGCGCCTGACGCGCGAGTGCGGCCGCGAGGAGAGCGCGCGTCTTGCGCGCGCTGCCGCTACCGAACTCGACGATTTCGACCGGTTCCCGAAGCGCCGCGAGCATCTCCGGCGCGAAGCGCTCCAGAATATCGGCTTCGGTGCGGGTCAGATCGTATTCGGGAAGCGCGCAGATCGCCTCGAAAAGCGCCGAACCTAATTCATCGTAAAAATACTTGGGCATGAGGTGCTTGCGCGCCGCGCCGAGACCGGCGCGCACGTCGTCACCGAAGCTATCGACATTCTTACCCTCCGGAGCGCGATAGAGCGCGAAGCGGTCGCTCACCGGAAGTAGTTCGTCGTGGTGCGGAACGATCACCGAGTCATGCCCCGTAAGGAGTGAAGCGTGCAAACCCAAGACTTGACGATTACGGTTAACGGCAGCGCGATGCCGAGTTTCATCGCGCGTCCGGACGGCCAAGAACCGAGAGCAGCCGTCATCGTGCTACAGGAAATCTTCGGCGTCAACAAAGAGGTCCGGCGTATCGCCGAAATGTTCGCGCATGCCGGTTACGTCGCGCTCGCGATCAATTATTATCATCGTACCCATCCCGATCTCAACGAGCCCTATACCCAAGAGGGGCTCCAAGCGGGCTTCGCGGCTGCGGGAAGCGTGGGCCGCGCGACCTTGCGCGCCGACCTCAGCGCCGCAATCGACTATCTGGGCGCCCAACCCTTCGTTAAAGCGGGAAAGATCGCGACCGTCGGATTCTGCTACGGCGGAACGGTCGCATTCTTGAGCGCGACGCTGCCGGGTCTCGCAGCCGCTATTCCGTTCTACGGCGGTCACATCGCAGCCGATCTACCGAGCGGCGAGCCGCCGGCGCTCGCGGACGTAGCAGATATTCGCGTGCCGCTACTCATGTTCTTCGGCGGCCAAGACGAATACATCACACGCGACGCCATCGCGAAGATCGAGAAAGCGCTTACGGGTGCGGGCAAAGAGCACGAAATCGTGGTTTACCCGAACGTTGGCCACGCATTTTTTCGGGAAGGTTCGGCGGCGCTGGGGAGCCACGAAGTCGACGATGCGTGGCAGAAAGTGCAACTCTTCCTAACCCAGCACCTGGCCTAGCTGCCAGCCGATGAAGGCCCAATGATCCGCGAGCTCGGCGACGCGTTTGTGGCGCGGCTTACCCGCGCCGTGCCCGGCATCCGGCTCCACGTAAACGAAGATCGGCGCGCTCCCGCCGTTTGCCGCAAGCACCCGCGCCCCGAACTTGCGCGCGTGCATCGGGTCGACGCGGCCGTCGGATTCGGCGGTCGCCACGAGCATGGCGGGGTAGGCAACGCCATCGATCACGTTGTGATAGGGGGAGTACGCCCGCAAGAATTCGGCATCCGTGGCGTCGTCCGGATCGCCGTATTCGGCGATCCATAAACGTGCGATCGAGAACAAATGGAACCGCAGCATATCGGTGAGCGGCACGAGGCATACGACGGCGCGCACGCTCGCGGGATGCTGCGTCGCGAGCGTTGCGACGAGCAAACCACCGTTACTTCCGCCGAAAATCGCGATCCGCGCGGGATCCGCGATGCCGCTCGTACCGAGATAACGCACGGCCGCGGCAAAGTCGTCGAAGACGTTCTGCTTACGTTCGCGCATGCCGGCCCGATGCCAATCGTCGCCGAACTCGCCGCCGCCGCGTAGATTCGCGATCGCGTAAACGCCACCCGATTCGAGCCACGGTACGATACTCGGCATGAATCCCGGTACGAGCGACACGTTGAAGCCGCCATAACCGTAAAGGACGGCCGGGGCCGAGCCGTCGCGGGCCACATCGCGACGCGAGATGACGGTCAAGGGAATCTCGGTGCCGTCGCTCGACGGATACCACACCTGTTCGCTGCGATACTTGCTCGCGTCGAACGGCACGCTCGTACTCGACCAGCGCTCGGCCGTAAAGCGATCCGCCTCGAAGCGCAGCGCCACGACGCCCGGCGCCTCGAGAAAGGAGGCGGCGAGCACGTAAGCCTGCGACGACGACTCCTCGGCCGAGATGTCGAGCACGGTCGAACCCCCCAGTGCCGCGACGCGCTCGGTGCGGCCGTCGTCGAAACGCACGTCGAGCACGGAGCGTGCGTCGATGAGATAGTGCAGCAGCAGCGCGCCGCGGGCGACCGCGAGCCCGTCGAGCGAGCCGTGCTGCTCTGGAACGATCTCTCGCCAGCTGTCGCGTTCGAGGTGTCCGTAATCGACTTCGTACACGCGGAAGCGCGGTGCGCCGTCGTTGGTACGGACGAAGAGCCGGTCGTTCGCCGGGTGCGGCTCGAAGATGGTTTGGTGGCCTTGCGCGATCGGTTCGAACCGCAACGGCTCGGTTGCCGTACTCGCCACATAAGCATCGCTGCGCGCCCAACCCTCGTAAACGGTCGTTACGAGATGCCGGCCGTCGGGCGAAAGCGCGACGGCCGTCCATTCCTCGGCTTTGCGTCCTTCACCGAAGACGAGCGCGTCCGTCGCCGGGTCCGTTCCGAGTTCGTGCCGGTAGACGCGCACGTCGTAATCGCCGCCTGCCGGATAGCGCGTATAGTAAAAGCCGCTTTCTGCCGGCAACCATGCGAGACTACAGTGGCGCGTATCGGGAATCGCTTCGGCAAGGCGGCGTCCCGTAGCAACCTCGAGGACGTGCAGCCGGCTGCGTTCGTCGCCGCCCACCGAGAGCCCGAACGCGACGTACGTGCCGGCCGGGCTCGGATACCACCAGTCGAGCGAGGTGAGACCGGTCGGATCGAGGGCGGCCGGATCGAGGAGCCCGCGTTCTCCGAGGTCGTCGCGTACGTAGAGCACGGGTTGATCCCCGTCTCCGCGGCGAGCGGTGTAGAACGCGCGCGAGCCTCGCACGTGCGGCACGCCTTGACTATCGATGCGCGTCAGGGCTTCGAAACGCGCTGCCAGGCGAGCACGGTCCGGCAGCGCGTCGAGGGCGGCGCGCGTCCGGGCGTTCTCGCGAGCGGTCCAGGCGATCGTCGCCGGATCCGAGGCGTCTTCGAGATACCGGCAAGGGTCGGCGGCCGCGCTCTGTAGCATCGCCCGAACGTTTAGCGGGGGCGCCTGGGCCTCCCCGCATCGCGCACGATGCGCGACCAGCGGTCTTCGATATCGCCGATATAGGCACGCGTCTCCGGATACGGCGGGACCCCCTTGTAATACGCGACGGTGCCGGGCCCCGCGTTGTAGGCGGCGAGCGCCGCCGCGTACGGATCGGAATAAACGCCGTCGTAGGCACGAACGTAGCGCCCGAGGAGGCTCGCCGAACCTTCCATGGCGTCTCGCCAATCGAAGGGGTCGATGCCGTAATCGGAGGCCGTTGCCAGGGTAAACTGCCCGATCCCGACCGCCCCCGCGCTCGAGCGCGCGTCCGGGTCGAAGGCCGATTCCTGGAGCAGCGTTCCGCAAAAGAAGCCGTAGTCGAGCTTATGTTCTCGCGCGATACGTACGGCCGTGGTCGCGAAAACGAGCGCGTCGAAAGGATCGAGCCGATGATTGCTCCGTACGATCGAACGTACGACGGCAAGCGTTGGACCGTGCGAAAGCGGGGTATCGTAGAGGAGCCGTATTCCACGGATGCCGGCGGCGGCCGGCGGCACGTGCCAACTTAGCGCTCGGTCTTCTAGAACCGTCGTGTCGGCTGGAAAAATTGGATGCTTTTCATTTGCGTCCATTGCCGGCGGCGGGGCAACACAACCGGCGAGCGCGGCGCTCAGTACGAAGAAAGCGGGCAGGTGAGCGCGGACGCTCGGCCCAAAACGATTGGAAACCACGTGACACTTCTTAGCGGATCGGAATGCGTACTTATGAAGGCGGCGGCGTCGTGATGTTCTTCGTATCGCTCGTCATCGTGCTCGTCGTCGGTGATTTCGCCTCGACGTTCTTCTATCACGTCCCGCAACATCTGTGGTTTAAGCTGCACCTGCGTACGCATCACGATAAAACGCGTTCCTATTGGGATCATGCCGTCATTTCGAAAGATCCCGAGGTGATGCTCGACGGGATTCTCGGCGCGCTACCATATCTCGCGATCGCGGCTCCCCTCTTCACGCTCGGACCGTGGTCGATAGCCGGCGCCGCTCTGGGCCTCGTGCTCGGACAGCTCCACGTGTGGTGGCGCCATACGACGGAGATCGGCTGGGTGAGTCCGCCGAAGCTCGTACGCGTGGCTCGCGCGTTGCAAATCGTTCTGCCCGAAGACCACGACGGGCATCATCGCAATCCCGATATCGAATTCGGCGATCTCTTCCGCTTCTACGATGCTCCGGCGCGCGCGTTCATAACGTACGTTCGTTCCGTGCAGCGTCATCGCCGAACCGCTCTGAAGCGATTGCAACGCATTCGAGCTCTTCGTTCGCTGCGCACGACGCAGCGGGCATAGCACGGACGCCAACAGAGGGTTGATGACCAAGCGGATCCTCTTCCTCATTTCGGATACCGGCGGCGGTCACCGCAGCGCGTGTAACGCGATAACTGCCGCACTCGACCAAACGAGCTTCGGGCCGCGCGGTCAGCCGCTCCATTTCGACTACCGCATTGAAGACGTCGCCTCGCATTGCAGCTTTCCACTTTCGCAACTCGGGCCCGCTTATAGCGCGGCCCTTCGTTTCGCGCCGCCGCTTTACGGAGCGATGTATCATGCGACGAACGGGAAGCGACGTTTCCGCAGCGTCATCCGCTTTTGCGAGCCGCTCTACCGTCGCCGGTTACGCGATCTCTTCGCGACCTACAAGCCCGACGTGATCGTTTCCGTGCATCCGCTGCTCAATCACGCGGCGTTACGCGCGCGCGCCGACGCCGGTATGCTCGACGTTCCGGTGATAACGGTCATCACCGACCTCGGACGCGTGCACGAAGGCTGGCTCAATCCGCACGTCGATGCCGTGGTCGTTCCGGCGCGTGAAGTGTATCAACGCGCGCGCGAGCGCGGCATCCCGGTCGAACGCATCTATCATCTCGGCCATCCCGTTCATCCCAAATTCGAAGACGTTACCGAAACGAAACAGCAGATTCGCATCGCGCTCGGGCTGCCGGCGAAAGAAACGATCGCACTGCTTATGGCGGGCGGTGAGGGCGGCGGTAAACTATTGCCGACGACGCTCGCGCTCGCGAAGTCGAAGCTGCCGTTGCACTTGGTCGTCGTTACGGGCCGTAACACGTCGTTACGCACCAAGTTGAACGAGATAGCGCCTTCGCTATCGACGCCGATGACGATACTCGGCTACTGCGATAACGTTCCCGAACTCATGCGTGCGGCGGATCTGCTCGTCACGAAGGCGGGTCCGGGCACGATCGCCGAGGCGAGCCTCGCCGAAGTGCCGGTCGTCGTATACGATTTTATTCCGGGTCAAGAACGTGGCAATTTAAAGTACGTCGAAACGAACGGCATCGGTGTCGTCGCCCTTACGACGGCCGACGTCGTGCGGTCGACGCGTCGCATCGTCGCGAATCTCGAACGGCTGCAAACGATGCGCGCGCGCCAGGCCTTCGTCGCACCGCGCGGCAGTTCGCGGCGTATCGCGGAATTGATCGCGAATATCTCGTGCGGCGTGCTCTCCGATGCGCCGCCGCTCAAGCCTCCGACTCCGTTCGCCGCGGCACTGTAACCCGCGCGCGAACGGCCGCTCTATGCGGCTTTCGCTTTAAGGCCACCGCGGCGGGCCATCGTCGCCGCACCGATGGCACCCGCATCGTTGCCGAGCGCCGCCGACACGATGCGGGTCGCACCGGTGGGGACCATCGTCGAGAGTGTTTCGACGCGCGGCCGTAACGCCGAAAGCATAAAATCACCGGCGCTCGCGACGCCGCCACCAAGCGCGATCACTTCGGGATTAACGAACGCCACGATGTTCGCGATGCCCCGCGCGAGATCGTCGATGTAACGCGTCCAAGCCGCGATGCCGTGTGGATCTCCCGCTTCGGCCGCTTTGCGAATCGATTTCGAACTGTACTTTTCCGGTTTGCCGCTGACGAGCGTGCTCCGCGGAAAAGACGCCGCGATGGCGAGCGCGTGGCGGATGAGACCCGTGCCGGACGCCTGCGCTTCGAAACAGCCGACCTTGCCGCAATTGCAATAGAAGCCGTCGGTCGCGCGAATTTGATGATGTCCGATTTCGCCTGCGCTTGCGGAATTGCCGATCAGCAGCGTTCCGTTCGCGACGATACCGCCGCCGATGCCCGTACCCAGGGTGAGGAATACGAAATTTTGCGTCGCCTGACCCGTGCCGTGCGTGTGTTCGCCGAGCGTCGCGCAGCGCGCATCGTTCGCAATGTAGATCGGCATCTTGAAGCGTTCGCGCAGCTTTTCACCGAGCGGCACGTTGTGCCAGCCGAAGTTGGGCGAATACTTCACCATACCGGTGTCGAGGTCGACGTTGCCCGGCGAGCCGAGACCGAGGGCTTTAACTTCGTCTCCCTTGGCCAGTGCGATGACCTCATCGACGGCCTCGAAGATGAGCCCGAAGACGACGTCGGGAGTGCGGTCGACGACGTCGATTTCGCGACGATCGAGGATTTTGCCTCTCTGGTGGAGGGTCTTTGCGGGAACGTGGGAGG